>PUKZ01000127.1 GCA_003550725.1 Bacteroidales bacterium
ATAAAAAAGCAATCTTAATGTTTTGAATTTAGTATTTGAAAAATTGGAATTTATTTGTTATTTGTATTTTGTAATTTGTGTATTTTAAATTCATGATTAATTCATTTTAGAATTTTAGGTATACTATAATATCTTCGTAAAATATTTTCAATGATATTTTTTTGCCTTTCGAAAAATAATGTTAAATTATTTTTTCCAAAAGTTTTAATTTAGCGTCTCGGTTTTTTTTGTAAAATTAACCAAATATCAGCAATTTGTTAAAAATTGAAGTTGTCCTGTTTACATTTACCATTACCGGCAACAATATAAGCAAGTTTGGCAGATCATTATTTTTTTGATATCTATTAATAATAAAATCAGCAATGAATAATAAAAACCGTAAAGTTTTTTTTAGAAATATTGGTGTAAAGGATTATAAAGCCGCATGGGATTTTCAGGAGGAGTTATTTAATGATATAATCAATACCAAAACCCACAACAGGTCATTATCAGTTAATCTACAAAAACCTACATCCAACTACCTTTTATTCGTGGAGCATCCGCATGTATATACATTAGGCAAAAGTGGCTCCGACAATAATCTTTTGCTTAATATAATTGAGTTGAAAGCTAAAAATGCATCATTTTATAGAATTGACCGTGGAGGTGACATCACCTACCATGGCCCGGGCCAGATTGTTTGTTACCCTATTCTCGATCTTGAAAATTTTTCACTTGGCTTACATCAATATGTATATAATCTTGAAGAAGCCATAATAAAAACTCTTGAAGATTATAATATAAAAGCAAGCCGTTTTGAGGGTGCAACCGGTGTATGGCTCGACGCAGAAAAACCTCACCTGGCGCGTAAAATATGTGCTATTGGAATACGCACCAGCCGCTGGGTATCAATGCACGGGCTTGCATTTAACGTTAATACAGAGCTTGAATATTTTAATTATATAAATCCATGTGGATTTACTGATAAAAAAGCTACTTCTATGCAGAATGAGATTGGGCAGAAAATAAATACAGATGAAGTCAGAAACAAACTAAAAACTAACCTTGCAAGTATTTTCTCTATGGAAATAATTGACTGGTAAATTTTTATAGATATAAAATAACTAATGTGTTAAATTGAAATTATCCAATTCAATACATTAGTTGACAAAGTTCAACAAAAGGGCATAAACTTAGCCTTAGTCTTCTATATATCTGATTTATTTTTTCGGGATATTTTTTAATATCTCCAAAGTCAAGTCCCAAAACTTTGGAACTGTTTCTATTTCGAGGCTTTCATCAGGAGAATGTGCGCCTTTTATTGTAGGCCCGTAGGATATCATATCCATTCCCGGGTATTTTTCACCAATGAGCCCACATTCCAGCCCGGCATGAATAGCAAGGACTTTCGGATCCTTTTTAAATAGCTTTTTATATGCTTTTTTCGAAATTTTAAGTATTTCTGAATTAATATCAGGTATCCAGCCCGGATAACCATTCCCATGTTTAACTTTTGCATTTGCCAGATGAAATACACTTGCAACCATATTTGCTAAATCTTTTTTTGATGATTCGTATGAGCTTCTCTGGCTTGTAGCAACAATTATTTCATTTGATGTCATTTTTACTGATGCGAGGTTTGTTGACGTTTCAACTAACCCCGGTATGTCAGGCGACATTGCAAATACCCCATGAGGGCAAGCGTAAATAGCATTTAATAGATTATTTTGTGTTTTTTTATCTATAACAAAATCGGGATCTTTAGCCTGATCAAGTGATATGTTAAGATCAGGCTCATTGTTTTTAAACTCCGATTTCAGTTCATTAATAAAACTTTCAATAAGTTCTACAAAGCCTTTTTCATGTCTGGGTGGTATAGTAAAAATTGCATAAGCTTCGCGAGCAATAGCATTATGAAGATTACCACCATCAATTTGTGATAACCTGATTTCAAACATTCTTTCGCAATCCCATAATATGCGATTTAATATTTTGTTGGCATTTCCACGGTGTTTATGTATATCATCACCGGAGTGCCCACCTTTAAGACCGGTTATAGATATCTTATATGGTTTATGGTTAGGCTCCGGCTCGTTTTTTTCATATATAAAAGTTGCTGTAGTATCCATTCCGCCGGCACATCCTATAAATAACTCACCTTCATCTTCTGAATCGAGATTTAGCAGTATTCTTCCTTCCAGAAGATCATTTTCCAAAGAAAATGCACCTGTTAATCCGGTTTCTTCATCAACAGTAAACAAACATTCAACAGGACCATGTTCAATTGAATCAGATTCCATTATAGCAAGCTGAACAGCAATGCCTATACCGTCATCGGCCCCAAGAGTTGTGCCTGTGGCTTTTACCCAGCCATCTACAATGCGGGGGCGAATAGGATCAGTGTTAAAATTATGCTCAACATCACTGTTCTTTTCACATACCATATCTATATGACTCTGTAATACAACCGTTTTTAGGTTTTCTTTACCTTTAGTCGCTTGTTTGCTAATAACAATGTTGCCTGTTTTATCTTGCCTGGATTCAAGATTATGTTTACCGGCAAAATCCAGAATATATTTTGCAATTTTGTGCTCCTTCTTTGAAGGCCGTGGAATATGACATATCTCTTCAAAAATCTCCCATATTCGCTTAGGTTCTAAATGTCCTAATACTTTTCCCATTTTTTTAGATTTTATGTTTTTATACTAAATAACCCTTTGTTTTAACATTAACAACAAACTATTTGTTTAGTTTATAATATATAAAATAAACTGACAATAAACTGGTTATAACACATTAAGCAATGTCAAAAAACAGACTACCAAAATAATATTTTTTTTATAAATATTTTAATTTTTATTATTTAACGTGAGTATTGTATTGTTATGGTTTATAAAACAAACTTTACAAATAAATTAAGTTTTTAATTATAGTTTTGATAAAATTGGGCGAGTAAAGTTACAGGTAGTATACCTATCTAAAATCAAAGAGTGAAAATTTAGCGAAAAATATAATTGGCAATTCACGTAATTAATAATTTTTAACTTTGAACTTTTAAAAAACATTGATATGGCTCAAGTTAAAACTTATATGATTATAATAATATCTTTATTTTAAATTATTAACTCATGGACTGGATAATTTTTGCACTTGCAGCCTTTATATTGTTTACTTTTCTGGGTTATAACCGCCTTATCCGTTTACGTAGTAATGTTTACAAAACCTTTAGCGTGTTGGATAAACAATTGGAAAATCGCAATAATCTGCTACATGATCTTGTTTTATATTTTCAAAAAACAATAAATAATAAAAATTCAAAAGTTGAAGAGCTTGTTTTGTTATGCAAAAAAGATAAAAACGTTGACCTTAGCATAGACCAACGTGTAAAATTAAATAACAGAATAAACCTGCTGTTATCGGAATTATTGGATGTAGCCTGCAAACATCCTGACGTAGTAAACAAAAGTGAATTTTCACAACTCAAGACTCAGCTTTCCGACATAGAAAAAAAATTAAAAAAAAGTGCTGTTTCATACAATGAAGCTATAGGATTTTATAACAATGCAATATATATGTTTCCATCAAATGTTTTTGCATTATTGTTTGGGTTTAAATCCTTGATGCGATTTGAAATTTAATTAGTTAAACCTAAAAATCTAAAATAAAAAATAACGGAAGTGAGCTAAAATGCTTATCTTTAAGGCATTAAACAAAATAAACAAAACACTTTAAACTCACTTCCGAGATGAAAGATACAAATAAAAA
>PUKZ01000026.1 GCA_003550725.1 Bacteroidales bacterium
ATCCTTGCCAGCACCACACCCATTATAAAGCCCATGCCCTGGTTGGAAACCCTGCCAAAGACACTCCATAATACGCCTTTAAATGACTTTAAACCTAAACTTTCGTTTTGCAATTTTAATTACCGATTGGTTTTCAATGGGCAAAGATAAGGGGTTTTTAGAATGATACTTCAATAAACCAAAAGTTTCCATTTCCTCGTAAGATTGAAATTCCTGCAAACGAGAGCAATATACATCTGTGCCCATCTATGGACTAATAAAATAAACTCTGTGTAACTCCGCGCAACACTGTGGTTGAATGATAGTTGATTTTTACCCTTTGAATAATAACAAAACCCCGGTTTTTTTAATAAACAGCTATTCCAAAAAACCCTTACATTTTAATAAAAAAAATAATTATTTTTGCACCTATTACAACTCTCTAAAAATGACAACTTTAATAACAATAAATCTTCAAAATATAAAAAACCGGTTTTTCCACACAAAAAACCCCCATACCCTGCTACTTATAACCTTCTTCATCATCATTACCTCCACCCTCCATACCCAGGAGCTCACCCCCGTGCTACCAAAGCATGAACAGGTATTATATGAACCCGAAATAGAATTCCTCTGGAACACAGCCGAAGATGCAATTGAATACAATATTGAGATATATTCCGATGAAGAACTTACTGAGCTTGAACACGAAGCTACCGTTGCTGACAATGAGTATATATGGGAAGCCGAAGAATATGGCAACTATTTCTGGAGGATACAAGCCCTTTTTGAGGATGAATCAACATCGGAGTGGACATTAAGTTTTAATTTTATATATTTTATCCCCACTGCAATTGATGATTTGGTATTATGGCTGGCTGCAGATTCCCTTGTTGTTGCAAATCCAAATAAGAAAGTATCTCAATGGACTGATTTGAGTGGCAATGAATTCCATGCTTTACAAAATAATGAAACAAACCAGCCTTTATTTATAGAAAATTTTCTGGGCGATAAACCTGTTGTTGGTTTTGACGGTTCAACTGATTTTATGACAGTAGAGCTTCCTGAAACTTTTGAACAACCGAATACAATATTTTCATTATGGAATATTGAAAGTGGACCATCTAGCAGAGGCGTTCCTATAGGCGGCGATATAGAAAATTCTAACCAAATATATTATAGAGGAGATTCACAAGATCTGGTTTTATGGGGCAAATCAATGATGGGTTATAATAAAACTGCGCCATTTCCATTTGTTTTAACTGCAGGTGTTTTTGATTTTTCAAATTCTCAGATATACGAAAACAGTGTATTAAAGAATAGTGGGAGTGTTGGTAGCGGTAGCATATCTAGTCCAATTTTAATAGGTGATGGACATATGAATTTTGGGCGTTTAGAAGGAAACATTGCAGAAATAGTTTTGTATAATTCTGAATTAAGTGAAAATCAGCGAGAATTAGTTGAAAAGTATATTTTTCATAAATATGCACCTCCTGTGAATTTAGGATTGGATAAAAATATCTCCTACGGCTTTGCACCGGTTGAACTTGATGCAGGTGATAATTATGAAGCTTATCAATGGTCTACAGGCAAAGAAAATGAATCTGTAATTGAGATTGATAAACCCGGAATATATAGTGTTACTGTCACAGATATTTTCGGCTTTGAATCTTCAGATACAATAAAAGTAACTTATCCTGATACAAAGCTTAATGATACAGATACAACATTATGCAAAGGTGAAACACTAATAATCTATCCCGAAATTGATAATCATGAAAACTACTCTTATGAATGGAGCACCGGGGCGGAAACTCACAGCATAGAAATCAGCGAAGCAGGTGAATACTGGGTAAAGATCATTGACAATGACGGATACTATGCCTATTCTGACACACTGGAAGTAGAGATTGATGATTTTCCTGAAAAAGTAAATCTTGGTGATGATAAGGATCTTTGTGCGGGTAATGAAATAGGCTTGAAATGGAATAACGGCGAACCTGAAAACCTTACCTATCTTTGGTCCACAGGGTCAACGTACCCAACTATAACTGTTTATGAATCCGGCACATATTCGGTTACCGTTACCAATGAAAATTTGTGTTCCGGACAGGATGATGTTCATATAACAATTATTGGCACTGTGCCGGATGTGGATTTTGAGGCTGATGATGCATGCCTTGGTGACACTATCCAGTTCACTGACCTTAGCGAGCCTGCTGAAGGTGATTCTATAGTCAGCTGGCTTTGGGATTTTGGCGATGGCTCTACCAGCGAAGAACAACACCCCGGGCATGTTTTTTCCGAACCTGGTGAGTATACAGTAAGCCTTTACATTGAAACTGCAGCAGAATGCCATAACTATGTTGAAAAAACAGTTACGGTACTGAATACACCATCGGCACAATTCTACTATTCGGAAACCTGTGCAGGTTATCCTGTCTATTTTAGCGATGAAAGCATAGCACCAGGCAATAAAAATATCGAAGAGTGGTTTTGGGATTTTGATGATGGAAACCAAAGTACAGAACAAAATCCTGTTCATATTTTTGAGGCTCCCGGAAATTATGAAGTTAATTTAACCGTTACACTTGAAAATGGTTGTATTGATGTTTATTCCGATACCATTGATGTGCCCGGTTCGCTGCCTTATCCCGAAGAATTCACCCTAGTTTATCCTAAAAATGAACAAGTTCTATATGAAAACAAAATAGAATTTTCATGGAACACTACTGAAAACGCATACAGGTTTGTACTGGAAATTGCTGATGACGAAGAAATGCAAAATATAATACATGAGGTAGACACGTCTGCACAGTCAGTTGAATTGGTTTTGCCGGAAAATGATAGTTATTATTGGAAAGTAAAAGCTTATAATGCATGCAGAGATACGGTAAAAAGTGTTATAAACAAAGTATCTGTATTTAATCCCGGTTTAATGGATGACTTGGTTCTTTGGCTGGCAGCTGATTCAATGGTGGTATATGATGGGGAAGGAAAAGTATCGGAGTGGGGCGATTTGAGCGGAAATGAAAATAATGCAATACAAAATAACCATGATAATAAACCGGTATTTAATGAAAGCAAATTAAATAATATGCCAACTATTGAATTTGATGGCAATAGCTTCTTAAATATAGATATTTATGATGTATATCAACAGCCAAATACTGTTTTTGTGGTTTGGAATGTTACATCAACAGGTAAAAGAGGAGTACCTTTTGGTGGAGATAATAATACATCTAATAACATTTACTATAGAGACGATAGCAGTCTAAATCTGCATGCAGGAAGCAGATTTGGTTATGATAAGGTGTCGCCTTTCTCTTTTATCTTGACAACAGGTATATTTAATACATCAAATTCATCTATTTTTGAAAACAGCCAGTTTATGGCTACAGGAAATTCCGGTGATTCTTCAATAGAAGACGAAATCGTGATTGGTTCAAGTTGGATAAGTGGCTCAGATTTAGAAGGAAATATTGCAGAAATAGTTTTTTATGATTCGGAATTAACTGATAGTCAATTAGAATCAGTTGAAGAGTATATTTTTCATAAATATTCTCCACCTGTAAACTTAGGCATAGATAAAAATTTTTCTGACAATTTCTGTCCGGTTGAAATAGATGCCGGCGATATATACGAGACATACCTCTGGTCAACCGGCGACACCACGCAAACAATGGAAGTAAATGAAACGGGGATATACAGCGTTACTGTTACCGACATTTTCGGTTTTGAAAGCAGTGATTCGCTTAAGGTTA
>PUKZ01000141.1 GCA_003550725.1 Bacteroidales bacterium
AAGTAATTATTTTGAAACCATTGGTTTCAGAAGCTCCAGTATTAAATATCAAAGGAGTAAACACAGCTTCTCTTGAAAAAATGTTGGTTGATGTGTTTTGTGATAAAACTTTGTTTTCAGCTTATCAGGGTTCAGAGATGCGTACAATTTTCAAAAATGTTTTTGATAAATATACCGTTAATCGTAGCGGGATGTTACGTTATGCTGATAGAAGGCGAAAAAAGGAAAAATTACTAAAATACCTACATTTAGAAACAAATTTACGGCAGCAATCAACAAATGCTGCCAATTTATAGACAATGATAAATCAAAAAAAACTAACACAAGAATTGCTTTACCAGGTATCTGAAAGCCATAAAAATACTGAGAGTAAAAAAAGTGCTGATAAAATACTTGTAGAAAAAACAATTCGGGCTTTGCTTTTGATAGAAGGGCTGGTAAAACATGATCTTTCATTTGTATTTAGAGGTGGTACGGCACTTATGCTGCACTTTAATTCAGCAAAACGTTTATCAATAGATATTGATATTATATTGCCTCAAGAACCTTCAGATTTAGATAAAATACTTGACAGTGTTGCCAAAGAACAGGGTTTTATCAGGAAAGAGCTGCAACATAGGTCAACAGAACTAAATATTAAAAAGAAGCATTATAAGTTTTTTTATTATCCTTTACATAAAACTCAAGAAGATGAAGAGTTTATATTGTTGGATATTTTGTTTGAAGATGTATATTATCATGAATTAATTTCCAAACCAATTAAATCTTCTTTTCTTCCGGTTGAAAGTGAGTCAATGAATGTTGATATTCCAAGTCATGAAGATTTTATGGGCGATAAACTAACAGCTTTTGCGCCGAATACTACCGGAATACCATACTTTAAAAATGAAGACAGTATGAGTATGGAAATTATAAAGCAGTTATTTGATATTGGTAACCTTTTTGATGTTGTAAATAATGTTGAGATAATTGTAAAAACATTTAATCGTATTGCTGAAGCAGAATTAACTTATCGTGAGCAAAAAGCTTTAAAACCGGAGGATGTGTTAGAAGACATATATCAAACATCTATTTGCATAGTAACAAGAGGCGCTGATGGTAAGGGTGATTTTAATGAGTTACAAACCGGGATACAACGAGTGCAAAACTTTATTTTTTCGGAAAGCTATCATATTGAAAAAGCAATTAAACATGCTTCGAAAGCAGCATACTTGGCGATAATCATAAAATATAAATTACCTAAAATTGAAAAATATGAAAAACCGGAACAGATAAAGCACTGGACAATTGCTCAACCAATGAACACAAAACTGAATAAACTTAAAAAATCTAATCCCGAAGCATTTTTTTATTGGTACAAAATTTATGAGCAAATACGACAAATTAATGAGTAAGAGAGATAAATAATGGAAGTATCTGAATTTGGGAGTTCTGCTTTACACAGAAGCTTCTGGTATCAACCCCTCACCCTCACCTTATTCTCCGGCTTCAATTCATCCTCCCTGTCATCATTTTTATCGTCATCAGGTATATATTTCAGCAATACTGTTCCATTGCTAAGGCTGTTGTCAATGATCAGCAAGAGGACTGTGTCGTCGGGCATTACGGCGGAATCTATTCCGTAAACCGTCTGGATATCTGAATATGTTTCTATTTCCATGTTTGCGTCAAGGTTTATCTCGCCGTCAATCATTTCCATGCCGCATCTTAGGTTTGTATCTTCAAAGCTGAAGCAGCGGTCAATCAAACTCATGGCCGACTGGTTACCAAAAAGATAGTTAGCGTGAAAGGCAGGATGTTTACTGTGAAAATCCTTTTCCCATCGGCCAATAACATCTGTGAAAAGTCGCCGCGATTTTTTGTGTAAGCCTTCTATGTCGTAATCTTCCGGTTTGTATGTGTAGTGTTCTATCAGCATAGGTGTTGTGTTTTGTGTTTTTGTTTATGTAAAGATAAGGCGGGATTACGACAAAGGGTGGCGTTGTGGATTTTTAAATACCATCATAACCAAAAATGCAGCGGCGTGTTGTAGAGACAAGGCATGCCTTGTCTCTACAACAAACCCCACCATCGTCACCACCGCAAACCCCACCATCGTCACCGCCATCACCACCGCAAACACCACCATCGTCACCACCACAAACCCCACCATCGTCACTGTCATCACCACCACGAACCCCACCATCGTCACCACCACAAACCCCACCATCGTCACTGTCATCACCACCACGAACCCCACCACCACATCCACCATCCGGTTTATCAATTATTATGATGCCATGAACATGATTGGGCATTACCACAAATGCATCCAATATTACAAATGGGAAATGTTTGGGAATTTCCTGCCAAAATTGTTGGGCAATTTTACCAATACCGGATAAATGTATTTTCCTGTTTTTAATTTCCCCAAAATAATATTCCCTTTTTGCTGTGCAAATGGTAACGAAATATGGTGCGTTCCATCCATAATCCCAGTTTTGCAGTCGGGAAGATGGTATACGGTATTTATCACGGAATTTTTCCATGGGAGGAGGTGGTTATTGATTGATAATTGGATTTGGTTGTTTTTAATTCTAAAATAGAAATCTATTCAGAAAAAACAGTTTTAATCAATTACAAATTATTCTTAACTTTGAAATATGAAAACTAATATTGAAATAGAAAACAAATTAAAAGAACTAAAACCTGTTTTGTTCCAAAAATATTATGTAGACAGGATTGGGTATTTTGGTTCTTATTCCCGCAGCGAACAAACAAAAGATTCTGACATTGATATTTTAGTTTCATTAAAAAAACCACTTGGATGGGAATTTTTTGAGCTTCAGGAATTCCTGGAGAATGAGTTAGAGTTAAAAGTTGATTTAATATCTGAAAAAGCACTGAAAGAGCAGTTAAAACAAGTTATTTTAAATAATGCGAAGTACGTATGAGCCCGATTAAAAGAGATTTTACTCTTTATCTTGAAGATATGTTTCTTTCAATGCAAAGGATTGAAGAATATCTTGGCGACCTTGATTTTAATAAATTTAAAAGGACTCATATTGTTGTAGATGCTGTTATAAGGAATTTAGAGATAATAGGTGAGCCATAAAAAAAAATCCCGACTGATATACAGGATAAATATCCGGAGATCCCCTGGAGAAAAATGTATGGACTTAGAAATTTGATAGCTCACGAATATTTTGGAATTGATTATGAAATGATATGGGAAATTTCAAAAAACAACCTGCCTCAAAATCGTAAAGATCTGCAAAAGATTATTGAAAAAGAAAAATCACAGTGAAATAACATATAGCCCGGCTAGCATAGAGTGTTGCCAATATGCGGCCAGGATGAAGGGAGTCACAGGCTTTCGCAGCCTGAGACCGTAAACTTCCGGACATATATTCATTTTCAAAAAGTAATTTCTGCATACCTGCTTCTCCAAACAAAACAGGCTTTTTGCTTGTTATATTCATATAAATATAGCTAAATAATTATATACAAGACTAAAGGATCAAAATAATTATGAATGATAAAAGAATAGCTGCTATAAGCGGAGAAAATTTATTACGGATGGAAACGAGAAAATACAATACTACTTTTAATATCGATAACACCTATCTATCGCTGCCTTCATTTTTTTACAGCAAGGTAAGCCCTGCTGTGGTACAAAGGCCTGAAATATTTTTATTTAATGATGCTTTACGCAATGAGTTAGGTATTGAAGA
>PUKZ01000119.1 GCA_003550725.1 Bacteroidales bacterium
AAAAACAGATCAAAGCCAAAAGCGACATTGCAAATATTTTAGCCCTTGATGCGTAGTTTTGTGGTGGCGGAACCACAGCCTTGAATTTTTGTAACTTTTTTTTCAAGAAAAAAGTTTAAAAAGTTTTTTTTTAAACAAAACAGAAAAATATTGTGCAGAATCAGCTCTTCCGCTTACTTTTAAGCATTTCTCTTTTTTACTTTTTCCTTAGATGAAAAAGTAAACAAAATCCCGTATGGACGGGACAAGCATCAAGCCCAAACAAAGCTTCCACGCGCTCTTAAAAAATGGCGGAAATACAGGCAAAGTAGTGGTTGAAAACAAAGCCTGTTTGGGCAGGCCCACGCACACGGTTTTATAGTTTTTGGTGGTAATTTTACAATCCATCTATTTTATATAAAATCTTAATGATTCAGTATTTTGGCACAATAGATAGTTAAAACCGTCCTCCGGCCTTTGGTGAAGGCACCTACAAAACAAGCGAAAAGGGTGTTAAAAAATATTTTTTAACAAATCAAATCCTTAAAATCAGCTCATATAAGATTATCGAGCCACCTGAACACGTTTGGTTGTAAAACCGGCAGGTGTATGTATTTGCATAAAATAAACCCCGTTATGCAAATTGCTTACATTAATTTCTGATTGAAAACCATCCACAGCAATATTTTTAATCACCTGTCCACTGACACTTATCAGCTTAACTTCATTAATAAGCTCATTTGATTCTACATAAAACTCATTAGCTGCGGGATTGGGGAAAATTTTTACTTCAATATCGGTTATTTCTTCCACTGTACTTATCATACTAAAGTTGGCAATAAGCTCAATATCTTGATCCGGCATAGTTACCATTGCCTCGGCTGATCCGGGATCATCCAAATAATCGGTATCACCTGTCCATTCGTCAAATTCCCAGCCTTGCTTAGCATCTGCAATAATTTCAACCTCTTCGTTTTCTTCGTAAAGGCCATCTCCTTCAACATTACCAGCTTCTTCGGGATAAGCTTCAAGGTTTAAAACATAAGAATCGCCCATTGTAACATAAACGATATCTTCCTTGGTAATTGACTCTTCATCTATAGTAAGTGTTACGGTTTTATACCCTTTAGTTTCATAATAAACCTCATGAGGCCCAATAGTGGTTGCAGTGGCAGGATTAGCGCCATCGCCAAACTCCCATTCAACATCTTCAAAATCATCTAAGCAGCCTGTATAGGTAAATTCAACAGGGTCGAATAACATGACACTATCCTTATCAACAGTAAAATCGATACCACCGTCACATATTATTTCGAAAGTGTAAGTACCATCTGGTGCAACCAAAGGTTTATTAATAGTTTTATCATTATCATTGGTAGCACTTATGTAATATAAAACCTCTTCTGTATTACAAGGTTGCGCGGGTATATCAGCCATATATACATCATTTTCCAAAATCATTTCTTCTTCCTGGAATGAACTTCCACCATCATCACTCCAAAAAAGATAAGCTTCAATAATACCTGCGGCATTATCTATTTCGGCTTCAATATTTATTTTTTCATTACAAAAAGATTCACGTATAGATGCATGAGATATAAATATAGGGTCGGTAGCTGCTATTTCTTTTGAGATACAATGTATCGCACCACTGGCACCTATAACTCCTTCCATATCTATTCCTACAATTTCATACCCCGGCATAGCTTCTTCATAAATCTCTATGGCCTCTTCATTAAGATCATCATCCCAGTATTGGGGAACCAATACCAGGTCATTAACAATCAGGGAGTTGGTGTATGTCCGGTAATGTGCTTGCGGTGGATATTGACCCTGTTGGTTTGGTACCATCGGAATACGAACTACCTCAAAATCTCTGTCATAAGCTGTTTGATAATTATCCAATAAATATTCAAGATTTTCCTCAATATAAGGGCCGTCAGATACTCCCTCGGGGAATTCAGCTACCAGGAGGGTTTCTTCATCCAACAGTTTCATGTGCATATCCAAATGGCTGATATTGTCAAATGGTAACTCATCCATTTTTACATAGGTTTCAACACCCATATAATCGTACATTATCTCATCTATCTCCTCTTCTGTTTTATTGGGGTTTTCGCTAAGCACAAGCTTGGAAGAAAAAGCTTTGCCATGTCCGTCAACCATTAGGTTACCGCCGGTATGTACAAGCCTGTCGGGTTCGGTTGTCATTTGATGAATTGGTAAATCAAGATAATCGGCCATATTATATGGTACAAGGTTATCATCGGGGCGATGGGGGCGATTATAAACCCAATCTATAAAACCAAGATCATCATCATCACCGATATAAATACTTTGGGGGCCATAATCTCTTACCCACACAGAATTATAAGGAATTTGCACGAACGAAATCCCTTCAAGGGGAACACCACCATTTTCAAGATAACTTTGTGCAGCAGACGGATTACTTGTAACAATATAAACCGGAACTCTTTTTCTTGAATGACGAACTATTTCCCTGAGTTCATAGTAATAAGCAGCCCAGGTAACAATCACACCACCCGATTCTTCGAACTCAGCCGGTGTACGGGGAGGTTCATCAGGAGGCCTGGTAATTGTACCATATTCATAAGTTGTGATATAATCTTCATAAACATCCTTCTCTTCCTCTGTTAATCCCTTAGGCAAAATATCCTGCCCATTTGCAGGATAAACAAAAAACAATAATAAAAAAAAGGTAAAAAATCTACATAAATACATAAGCCTGTTTTTTAATTTACATTATAACTATTATAAAAAAATACTAATCATGCTGATAATAAAAATATTACATTAACGAATTTTAAATCCGGAATAACCATTTAATGGAGTATATATTACATCGACATTTTCAACATATGACCAGGCCGGACCTTTCCGGCACCAGCTAATAAATTTTTCAAGGTCAGACTCTTCACCCTCAGCTTCTACAAACACTGACCCATCGTGCATATTTTTTACATACCCCGATATATTATATTCATTTGCTATTACTTGAGTATTGTACCTAAAACCCACATTTTGCACTTTACCCTCTATAGTAATATTAGCACACTTTTTCATGTAGTAATTTTAAGTATAAATGTTTTTAATAATAGGTAATTATATCTATTAAGAAACAAAATTAATACTTTTTTCTTAGAGGAAAAATTTAAAAGTTTAATTGATAATGATGAGCCGGTTAAAATTTTTCCGGTAAAATTATTAGAGTTAAACAAGTCCGGCAAAACCCATAAATGCAAGGGCCATTATTCCTGCAACGACCAGTGCTGCCGGGGCACCTCTCATTCCTTTGGGAACATCTACCAGGTCAAGTTGTTCGCGGATTCCGGCAAACAGTATAATTGCAAGTCCGAATCCTATAGCGTGTGAAATTGCAAAAACAACTCCCTGCAGCAAATGATATTCATTCTGAACAGCAAGTATGGCAACACCTAGTATTGCACAGTTAGTTGTCATCAATGGAAGAAAAATACCTAATGCCTGGTAAAGTGCTGGGCTGACTTTTTTAAGAATAATTTCCACCATTTGAACAAGCGATGCAATTACCAGTATATATGAAATTGTTTGTAAAAAAGTAATATCAAGAGGTATGAGAATAAAATTATATATAAGATAAGTAACTATAGTTGCAAGTGTCATCACAAACATAACTGCTCCTGACATCCCCACAGAGGTTGACACTTTTGCAGAGACACCCATGTACGGGCAAATACCTAAAAACTGGGCTAGTACAATGTTATTAACAAAAATGGCTCCTATAATAATAAATATATATTCCATAATTCAACTGTTTTAAAAATTTCTACCTTTCGCCAATTATTTTTAAAAATATTGCTGTTAAATAACCAAGGCCAATAAAAGCACCGGGTGCCAGTACAAATACAAGCATTCCGTCGCCTTCAATGAATGAATAACCGAATAATGAATAACTTCCAAGAATCTCTCTAAAGGCTCCCAGGGCAGTAAGAGCCAGGGTAAAACCAATTCCCATTGCCAATCCATCAGTTACGGCACTAAAAGTATCATTTTTACTGGCAAAGGCTTCAGACCGTCCTAGTACAAGGCAGTTTACAACTATCAATGGTATAAACAACCCCAATGCATCAAAAAGATCGGGCAGAAAGGCCTCCATGACCAATTCGGTTATAGTAACAAAAGATGCTATAACAACAATAAATGAGGGTATTCTAACTTTACTGGGTATGAAATTTTTTATAATAGATACAACAAAGTTTGACATGAACAGCACAAAAGTTGTAGCCATACCCATTCCAAAACCATTGAATGCTGATGTTGTTACACCCAATACCGGACATAAACCCAATAAAAGAACAAATACCGGATTATCCTTAATTATCCCTCTTTTTAAAATTTTTATCTTGTCCATACTTCAGGTTAATTTTTATGCTTTAAAACCTATGTTTTATAAAAGTTGTTTTTATTTTTTTCCAGTTTAATTATTTATCATTTTATTCAATGAGAAATGTTTTTCATCAAGATTTTCTTTTAATGTTTTATAGGCCCTGTCAATTGCGTCGCAGTATGCCTCGGCGGTAATTGTTGCGGCAGTTATACCATCAACATCACCTTGTGCCGATTTTAAGCGTAGATCTTTCTCGGCAGGATCAAAATCCCTGAACTGGTCGCTCCAATCAGACTTATCTTTTTCAATTTTATCGCCTAGTCCCGGTGTTTCAGAATGTTGAAGATGAACAACATCATAAATACGTTTATCGGGATAAAATCCGACCATGGCCGAAATATAGCCGCTAAACCCTTGATTTGTAAAGGTTTGTACAGCAATACCAACTAACTCACCATCCTTATAAGCAAAATTAAATTCCAGTGAATCAGAAACATCAGAAGGCATAAACTTTTTTGATATAATCTCATCAAACTCCGGAACGACAAAGCTGATTGCCGCTTGCCTACGCTCAAGTCTGCCCCTTTCTATAGGCTCTTTAGTAACATTATAAACCATAGCTAAGGTCAGGGCAGCGCAAGCTGTAATCAATAACAATGTCAGTACCATATTGGAAAAAGTAGATTCTTTCTTAGCCATTTTTCACCTCCTCTCCAAATCTTTTGGGTTTAAAGCCTCTGTCTATTAATGGAACAAAGGCATTCATAATTAATATTGCAAAAGAAACACCTTCCGGATAAGCCCCAAATAATCTTATGACAACAGTTAGGACCCCGCAACCGACTCCAAAAATAAGCATGCCGGCAGGTGTCATCGGGCTTGTAACCATATCCGTGGCCATATATATAGCCCCCAGCATCAGACCACCTGTAATAATATGAAATACAGGATCGATATATACTTCGGGGTTAATCAACCACATTATACCTGTAAAAACAAACACTGTGGCAATGTAAGAAACCGGTATATGCCAGGTGATTATCTTACGCAACAACATGTACAATCCACCAAGGATCAATGCTATAGCAGAAACCTCCCCAATCGAACCTCCCATATTACCTATAAAAAGATCGGTATATTCGGGTACCTGGGGTAATAATTCAGATACCTTTTCGCCTCTTCCGACACCATCTTTCACAACACCCAAAGCTGTAGGGCCGGTTACTACATCAGTAAGTTGGGTATTCATTGGTATGGGTTTCGGCCATGTTGTCATCTGCACAGGAAATGAAATCATCATAAATCCCCTTCCCACCAGTGCAGGGTTGAAAGGATTTTTTCCCAAACCGCCAAAAGTCATTTTACCCATTCCAATTGCAACAAATGAACCTACCACCATAATCCATAAAGGCAGGTTAGAAGGTACATTGAATGCCAATAATACACCGGTAATTATTGCAGAACCATCAAATATTGTTACCGGGCCTTTGACAAGGTATTTTTGCATTAAAAATTCAAAAACCACGCATGATACAACTGCCGTTAGAGTAACAATTATTGCTCCTAAACCAAAAAAGTAAAAGGAAACAAGCGTGGCAGGGATCAGCGAAATAAGCACTCCATACATTATCTTCCTAACAGAATTATCGGCATGTAAGTGAGGTGATCCTGAAACCGTCAATAAACTCATATCATTCAGCTTTAACCTGTTATATATCGAATTAATAATTTAACAAACTATATATTTCAAATTCTATTTAATTATCTCAAAAAGAATCTTTTTTATTAAACTTATCTCAAACAACCACTAATTTCGTTCACGAATCATCTTGCCCACATTAGCTTTACCAACCCTGATCTGATCAAGCAATGGTCTTCCTGATGGGCAAATATAATGGCAGGAGCCACATTCCATACAATCCATAATCTGATTTTCTTCAGCTTCTTCATACCTTTGTTTATCAGAAATAAGTGCCAGCAAATAGGGTTCGAGAGCCATAGGGCAGATAGTAACACATTTGGCACAGCGAATACAATTTTGCAGTGAAACTCTTTGTGCTTCATAATCGGAAATAACCAAAATACCACTAGTACCTTTTGTAACCGGCACATTGAGATCATTCAGTGCTTTACCCATCATAGGTCCGCCACTGATCACTTTTCCGGTATTTGGAAGCAAGCCTCCTGATGCTTCTATTAGACTGATCACAGGTGTGCCGATTCGGGTTAGAAAATTTGATGGCTTTTTGACGTTTGAACCTGTAACCGTGACCACACGCTCTATAAGTGGCTTATTTTTCTGCACCGCTTCATAAACAGCAAATGATGTACCTACGTTGTGTACAACACAACCTACTTCAATAGGAAGTTTTCCGGAAGGAACTTCACGGTTAACCAAAGCTTTTATTAACTGCTTTTCAGCTCCTTGCGGATATTTAACTTTAAGAGGCTCTACAGTAATACCTTTAAATTCTTTGGCTAACTTACTTAGCTTTTCAAGAGCATCGGGTTTGTTATTTTCAACGCCTATAATGGCCTTATCAACTCCAAGAGCTTTCATTTGTATCGTAATACCGACCATAAGCTCATGGCTTTTTTCCAGCATAAGGCGATGATCAGAAGTTAAATATGGCTCACATTCTACCCCGTTAATCAAAAGATATTCGGCCTTTTTTCCTTTTGGAACCTGAAGTTTAACGTGTGATGGGAAAGTAGCTCCCCCCATCCCCACAATGCCCATTTGATTAACCTTATTAACAATATCCTCTTGGGTAAGATTACATTCTTTGATAAGGTTATCGGATGTATCAATACCATCTTCCCATTGTTCGTTTTCGACCTTAATAATGACAGCTTTTTTTCTATAGCCGCTATCATCAATAACATCATCTATTTTTGATACTGTACCTGTAGCTGATGAATGTATATTGGCCGATATAAAAGCCTCACCTTTAGCGATCAATTGACCTGTTTTAACTTTGTCGCCTTTTTTTACTACCGGAACAGCAGGAACACCAAGATGTTGTGCCAGGGGTATTGAAACAGTTTCCGGCAATGAAAGTACTTCTATGGGCTGTTTTTCCGAAATTTTGTATTCGGGTGGATGAACACCCCCAATTTTAAATGTTTTCAAAACTCTTTCAAATTAAAAGTTCAACAAACCTTATATGTTATGCTTCAGCAGATTTATCTTCTTTCTTTTGTTTTGGCTTCCGAGCCGGAAAGTTTAATTCATGTATAGCACCTGTAGGACATACCGGCGGACATTTACGGCATAATGTACATTTATTGAAATCAATATAAGCTAAATTGTTTTCGAGGGTAATTGCCTCAAATTTACATTCTTTAACACACCTGCCGCAACCTATACAAGCTACTTTACAATTTTTGCGCGCTACACCACCTTTTTCCCGGTTTATACATGAAACAAAGATCCGCCTGCTTTTCTTGCCTTTTTTTCTCATTTCAATAATATCCCTGGGGCAAGCTTTAACACAAGCTTCACATGCCACACAGTTTTCTTCAATTACCACAGGCAACCGGGTATTTTCATCCATATACATGGCATCAAAAGCACAAGAAACCACACAATCCCCTTCACCAAGACAGCCATACGGACAACCACTTTGGCCGGAATACAAGCTATGAGCAAAAGCACAAGTATTAAGACCTTCAAACTTTGTTTTTGGAGGCGCAAGTTGAACACTACCTGAACAACGTACTACAGCTACCATAGGCTCTTGCTCTTCAACCTCCAAACCAAGTACTTTTGCAACTTCACTCATTGTATCCTGCCCACCCGGAGGGCAATTAAACCCTTCTAAAGTACCGGCTTTCACAACACGCTCAGCAAAATTTCGACAACCTGCTAAACCACAACCCCCACAATTAGCTGCCGGCAATATCTCTTCCACTTCATCAATACGCGGATCTTCTATTACTTTAAACCTTTGTGCAACTATATATAAAATAATGGCTGCAAGGGTTCCCAACCCGCCAATAGACAATACTGAATATAGTACTACTTCATTCACGTTGACCTGGTTTTGTAATTTCTAAATAAAACTTATACTATAAAAAGTTTAAGTTGTTTTTCGATCGCAAATTTAAAAACTTAATCGTTAATTCAATGATATAATTCAAAAAAAATAAATAATAATTATATCGCTGATTTATAGCTAAATAAGCAAAAAAAGCTAAACTACTTGCTCAATAATATATTGTAATTCAGCGTATTATATCTGGCTGAAAAAAATTTAACTATGTTAATAAATTAACAACTTTTTCAATTTCAGTAACGGCTATTAAATAATTTACAATTAACTAAATAACGCATCTAAAGTTACTTAAAGAACTAAATTGCCATAAGTTATCAACAATCTAAACACAAGTTATAATTATAATAACTAAAATTAGAGCTAAATTAATCTTTAATATAAAAATTAAATGTTCTTCGCAACTTATTACGATAAACGAAAACCATCACGTAATATGGCACTATAACTAAAACAGCTACCAGCGCAGACAACGGTTCATTTCCCGTAAAAACCATCATTAATACCAAAGCAACCAACAATATAACTAAAGGAATCAAATATCCTAATAGCAAAGCTTTATAACCCAAAGATTCTTTTAAAGTAATTATAACATCCTGACCAACTTTATATTTTCCTGCCTTGTGTGTTTCAATCTCTACAATTTTATCTTTTACATCTTGTAAACCACAATATGATTTTGATTTACAATCACCACATGCTGTACGTGTTTGTATGCGGACCTTAACCAAATTACCCTTAATACTTTCAACAACTCCGGGGTGTTCTATATTTTTCAATTTGTTTTCCATAATAATTTATGACAAAAATAATAAAATAGTGTTGTTAATTTAAGCTAACCTAATTGGTGAAAATTTTTATACAGAAACAACAATCAAAGCCTTAAACAAGAATAACAAAAAAACCGAATATATTTACAAAAAAACTGATTCTTGGGTTCATTTAATTTTTATACCTGTAATAACCATATCTCTTTTTAAAAAAAATGTATTTTTGTATTTCTTTTTTTCTAAAACTTCCAAAAGTTTTATAAGAAGTTGCAAATAAACAAATAAAAATATAGTAAACATAAAATTTAATATAATCTACTAAACAGAATAATAATTATGAAAAAAGATATTGAAGGAAACAAGAAAGTTTACTTTTTTGGTGGCAACAAAGCCGATGGAGATGCGAAATTACGCAATTTGTTGGGTGGCAAGGGTGCCAACCTTGCTGAAATGGTTAATATTGGTGTTCCGGTTCCACCGGGTTTTACTATTTCTACAGAAGCCTGCACTCTTTACAATGAAAGAGGGAAAGAGCATGCTATTGAAATCCTGAAACAAGAAGTTGAGGAAAACATGAAGCGAGTGGAAAAAGAGATTGGTTCGGGTTTTGGTGATAGCAACAATCCTTTGCTTATGTCAGTCAGGTCAGGTGCCAGGGCTTCCATGCCCGGTATGATGGATACTGTTCTTAATCTTGGGCTTAATGAGCAAACACTAAAAGGTCTTTCCAAAAAGACGGGTAATGAATGGTTTGTTTGGGATTCATACAGGCGGTTTATTCAAATGTATGGTGATGTAGTTATGGGGTTAAAGCCTGAATCTAAGGAGGATGAAGATCCTTTTGATGTAATTATGGAACATCTTAAAGAAGAAAAAAATGCTGTTACAGATCAGGATTTGTCTACGGATGATCTTAAAGAGCTGGTAAAAAGGTTCAAGAAAGCTGTAAAAGATAAGACAGGCAAGGATTTTCCGGAGGATCCATGGGAGCAGTTGTGGGGTTCGGTAATGGCTGTTTTTGATAGCTGGAATAATCCTCGTGCTAGATACTATAGAAAAATGCACAATATTCCTGATGAGTGGGGTACTGCTATTAACGTTCAGGCAATGGTTTTCGGCAATATGGGTAATTCATCGGGAACAGGAGTTGCATTTACGCGTGATGCGGCAACCGGCGAAAATATTTTCAATGGCGAATACCTTATTAATGCTCAGGGTGAAGATGTTGTTGCCGGGATAAGAACTCCCAGGCAAATAACAAAAGAAGGTTCAATACGGTGGGCAAAGTTAGCCAAAATATCTGAAGAACAGCGTAAAGCTGAATATCCTTCTCTTGAGGAAGTGATGCCTGAGATATACCATGAACTATTTGATTTGCAAAAGAAGCTGGATCATCATTATCGCGACATGCAAGACCTTGAGTTTACAATCCAGGAAGATAAATTATGGATTCTGCAAACACGTAACGGCAAGCGTACAGGTGCGGCTATGGTAAAAATAGCAATGGATTTTTATAAAGAAGATTTAATAAGCGAAGAAGAGGCATTACTCAGAATGGAGCCCAACAAGCTGGATGAATTGTTACATCCGGTATTTGATACGAATGAGCTACAAAAAGCAAAATCCGTTGCAAATGGTTTACCTGCTTCTCCGGGTGCAGCTACAGGGCAAATATGTTTTTTTGCAGAGGATGCCGAAAAAATGGCAGCTGACGGTAAAAAGGTTATTTTAGTCCGTGTTGAAACATCACCCGAAGATCTTAGCGGTATGGATGCAGCCGAAGGTATATTAACAGCTCGCGGAGGTATGACCTCGCATGCTGCAGTTGTGGCAAGAGGTATGGGTAAATGCTGTGTGTCAGGGGCAGGAGCCGTTAACATAAATTATAAAAAAAGAACCATGACCATCAACGGAAAAGTGTATAACGAAGGAGATTTTATATCTCTTAACGGCACTACCGGCGATGTTTATGAAGGTAAAATTTTAACCAAAGATCCGGAAATGAGTGGTGACTTTGGCGAACTTATGGAGTTGGCTGAAAAACATACCAGGATGCATGTTAGGACAAATGCTGATTCTCCACGCGATTCAAAAAAAGCAAGAGAGTTTGGTGCAAAAGGTATTGGGTTATGCAGAACTGAACACATGTTCTTCGAAGGTGACAGAATAATAGCTATGCGAGAAATGATACTTGCCAATGATGAAACAGGCAGGCGTAAAGCTTTAGAAAAACTGCTGCCAATACAACGCGAAGATTTTGAGGGTATATTTGAAGCTATGCAAGACTTACCTGTTACTGTTCGCTTGCTTGACCCGCCATTACATGAGTTTTTGCCCCACGAAGATAAAAACCAGGAGCAAATGGCTAAAGAACTTGGAATTTCGGCTGAAGAAGTAAAAACTAAAGTAAACAGCCTTCACGAAATGAACCCAATGTTGGGCCACAGAGGCTGCAGATTAGGCAACACTTATCCTGAAATATCCGAAATGCAAACCCGGGCTATTATTGAGGCTGCTCTCAATCTCAAAAAGAAAAACATAAAAGCAATACCCGAAATAATGATACCTCTTACCGGTATACCGGAAGAAATGAAAATGCAGGAAGATATAGTACGCTCAACTATTGAAAAAGTATTTAAAGAATATAACGACAGTGTTGAATTTTTGGTAGGTACTATGATAGAAGTACCACGCGCTGCATTGGTAGCAGATAAAATTGCTGAGCATGCCGAATTTTTCTCATTTGGCACCAACGACATGACCCAAATGACTTACGGTTATTCAAGAGATGATTCCGGTGGCTTTCTTCCTGTATACATACAAAAAGGTATACTAAAACATGATCCATTCCAGATACTTGACCAGGAAGGCGTAGGACAACTTGTGGAAAAAGCAATTATTGACGGAAGAAAAGCTCGTAAAGACCTAAAAATAGGTATATGCGGCGAACATGGAGGAGAACCCTCATCAGTAGAATTCTGTCACAGAGTAAACATGGATTATGTCAGCTGTTCGCCATACCGAGTGCCCATCGCCAGACTGGCAGCAGCACAAGCAGCAGCAAAAGAAAAATTCTCATCCAAATATGAAATTAATTAACCTATCGTATTTTGATAATTTTTTTAAAACTGTCCCGATATTTTCGGGGCAGTTTTTTAATTATGAGTTAAGTTGAAATATACTAAACCTGTTTACTGTTTTTGATTTTTATTTTTATTAGTTACTTTATTATATTATTCAATCATTATGTTATTAGGGGTGCATTGTTCAGTAAGCGGTGGACTTGAAAAAGCTTTCACGGAGGCAAAAAAGCTTGATATAGATACCTTTCAAATATTTACCCGTAATCAGCGCCAATGGAAAGCTAAGCCAATAACTAAAAAGGAGAAAGAATCTTTTACCAAGGCTTTCAGCGCCTCAAAAATTAAAACAGCATTTTCTCATGCCTCTTACCTTATCAACCTGGCAAGTGACAGTGATGAATTATGGAACAAATCGGTAAACGCAATGATTGCTGAAGTAGAACGCTGTGAGGCTTTAGGACTTGCTTATACTGTCGTTCATCCGGGGGCAGCAAAAGATAAAGATGAAAATACTGCTATGGAAACAGTTGTAAAAGCCCTTAAACAAATCATTAAAGCTACAAAAGGCAACAATGTAATCATTCTATTAGAAAATACTGCGGGACAAGGAACAACACTGGGATATAATTTTCAACATCTGGCAAAAATAATCGACATGACAGAATCTGAAAGAACTGCAGCATGTTTTGATACATGCCATGCATATGCCGCCGGGTATGACATTTCAAACAATCATGGCTTTAAAAAAACGTTTGAAGAATGGAATAAACTTATAGGAGCAAACAATCTAAAAGCAATTCATCTTAATGATTCTAAAACACAACTTGGCAGCCGGGTCGACAGGCATGCCCATATCGGACAGGGTGAAATAGGGAATCAAGCATTCAAGCTAATACTTAAGTCATTTCCTCACATACCTAAAATTTTAGAAACACCAAAAGATGGTAACATGGATGAAAAAAACCTGGAGGTATTAAGAACCCTTTAGTATGTTGAAAACTTAAAAAAAACTTTTACTCTACAATTCAGGCATTTGGCAGTATTGAAAAACAAGAATAGTTATTATTTCACCAGTACGATCATATATTTTTTTTAATTTTGAAGAAAAATTCTATTAATTAATTCAATATTATAACCTATAAAACAACGAAATAAAATATTTTATAATGCAAAAAGTAATTGAAAAACTAAACCCACCCAACTTATCCAAATATGGAATTCATAATGTCGAAAAAATCTATTACAATCTCTCATATGATGAGCTCTTCAAACATGAAACAGATCCATCATTAGAAGGTTATGAAAAAGGTTTTGTAACTAATCTTGGAGCAGTAACTGTTGATACAGGTATATTTACAGGCCGCAGCCCCAAAGACAAATACATTGTAAAAGATAGTATAACAAATGACACAATTTGGTGGGCTGATAAAGACAAAAAAAGTTCTGATAACAATCCTATATCAGAAGATACATGGAACCACCTTTTGGATATTTCTCAGAAACAACTAAGTCAAAAAAAGCTATATGTCATGGATGCTTTCTGTGGTGCCAATGAGAACACACGTATCAATATAAGGGTTATAACAGAAGTAGCATGGGCAGCACATTTTGTAAAAAACATGTTTATTAGGCCAACAGAAGAAGAACTTCAGGATTTTGAACCCGATTTTGTTATGCTGCATGCTTGCAAAGCAGTTAACGAAGACTGGGAAAAATATAACCTAAACAGCGAGATATATGTAGCTTTTAATCTTAAAGAACGTATGGCTGTGGTTGGTGGTACCTGGTATGGCGGTGAGATAAAAAAAGGGTTCTTTTCAATTATGAATTATTACCTGCCTCTGCAAAAAATTGCTTCCATGCATTGTTCAGCAAATATGGGTAAAAATGGAGATACTGCCATCTTCTTTGGACTGTCCGGAACGGGGAAAACAACTCTTTCTGCCGATCCAGACCGTTACCTTATAGGTGATGATGAACATGGATGGGATAAAGATGGGGTATTTAATTTTGAAGGAGGCTGTTATGCAAAATGTATAAACCTTAAAAAGGAAAAAGAACCCGATATATATAACGCTATAAAACGCGATGCATTATTGGAAAACGTAGTATATGATCCTGAAACCGGGGAAGTAAATTTTAGCGACACTTCCAAAACAGAAAACACCAGGGTTTCTTACCCTATTTACCATATAAAAAACATAGTAAAACCCGTTTCAAAAGGTATACATCCAAAAAACATAATATTTCTCACCGCAGATGCTTTTGGAGTTTTTCCACCCGTGGCTAAACTCACAAAAGATCAGGCAATGTATTATTTTCTAAGCGGTTATACAGCCAAACTTGCCGGCACTGAGCGGGAAATTAAAGAACCGATTCCTACTTTTTCATCTGCTTTTGGAGCAGCTTTTTTGTTATTGCACCCAACTGTTTATGCAAAAGAGCTTGCAAAAAAAATGGAAGAGCACGACTCAACAGCATACCTGGTAAATACCGGGTGGATAGGAGGTTCTTATGGAATAGGAAAACGAATTGATATCACTGTAACAAGAAATATCATTAATGCAATACTTGATGGTTCACTAGAAGATGCAGAATATGAAGAACTGCCAATTTTCGAGCTTGAAATCCCTAAAACTGTTAATGGGGTTGATAGTCAAATTCTTAATCCAAGAAATACATGGAAATACGAATCAGCATATCTAAAACAAGCTAATATGCTTGCAGAAAAATTTATTGAAAATTTTTCAAACTTCACAGATACCGAAGAGGGTCAAAGATTAATGGCTGCCGGCCCTCAAAACGAGTTAATGAAGCAATATTATAAATACTACAAAAATAAAATTAAAAAACTTGAAGATGAACATAATGAAGAAATTAAAAGGTTAAAAGATCAAATATATATTTTGCAAAACTCGTTTAGTCAATACATATCCTTTAATTCTATAAACTCAGATTACAAAAAGAAACCATTAAAAAGACATATACCTGTTATTGCATGGTTTGACAACAATGTTGAAAATAACGGCAAAAAATTTCATGATGAGCTGATAAAACTAATGAAAACAGCCGGTTTTAAAATTTACAACCGGGAAAAAACAAAAGAAGGATTTTGTGAATATATTACCCGTTCTACTAGTGATTTAACACTTAAACAAGTTTATGGAATTATTGATGATTTAGAAAACGCATTTAAACAACACCACAACGATAAACTTAAGTATGCAAATCAACGAAATAAGCTTATGGAAGCAGCCAGAAAATATAGTAGCATTGTAATTAAAATAGGATCTTTATTAATTATTAAAAAAGAAAATGAAAACGGCCAAACAGAATGGCTAACAAAAAAAGCTTCCATATCAGGGTTAATTCATGTTGACAAAAACCCTTCTTTATTAAAAGAACCCAAAAGGCTAATAGAAGAAATAACTTTTTATTAATTATTTTTTTTTGTATATTTGTATATAACCGGTAGCAGGTATAAATAAGTCGTTAAACCTTTTCTCTCTGCTTGCAATTTAAAGAGAAACCTGTTGCCGGTTTTTTTATACTTTTCCATAATTTTATGGAGCGACTTCAAATATTTTTTAACGCCCTTTTCGCTTGTTTTGTAGGTGTCTTCACCAAAGGCCGGAGGACGGTTTTAACCATCTATTGTGCTAA
>PUKZ01000063.1 GCA_003550725.1 Bacteroidales bacterium
AAAAATGAAATAACCAAAGAAGAGTTTGATAGAAAATATAAAATGGATTTTCAGCAAAGAATTATAACAGTTCCAAATTATTTAACGCAAGATTTAAGGCCGATAAATGAGTATGAAGAGAATATAATGTTAGTGCCCAATGAACAGTTATCAGATTATTATGATATTAATACCGGATTTAAAAGAAAAAAACAAACAACGACTACTCACTTCCTTTAATTCAAAAAATATTACGTAATCTATCTAACTTATAATACGAAAGACAACAAACACATGACCCAACAACTAAAAACCCGTTTTTATTCACCGGATACTACGAAAAAGACTATTTCTTCAATAGTGAAGAGCAGATGGTTGTGCCGGAGAAAACTTTATTGATATCCAGGAAACAAATCAAAATAGTTTCTTTAATTTTAAGAAAATTTTAAAAAAGGATTTATCATAAACATAGATAAAGAAGAAAACCTGCTAAGGACGGGATTGAAATAGAAATCATTTCGGTTCCCGGGTTTTTTAACAGATCACATTAAGAGATAACCCATGCGAAAAATATTATTATTAAAAATCCAATTTCCCGAAATAAACCTCAAAACCCGTGATGGTCACAAACTCAGAGGCTATTTCGGAGATTTGTTCAGAGAGTATTCATCGTTACTTCACAATCACTATGAAAGCGGCGAACTAAAATACAGCTATCCTATGGTACAGTATAAAGTATTGAAAGGGGTTCCGACACTGGTTGCTTTGGAAGAAGGTGCCCGTTTGCTTACAAATCTTTTTCTGAAAATCAAAGAGCTCAATATTGACGGTACCATATATCCTATACATAATAAAAATATGAAAAGCGAACAGGCGGAAATAGGTTACAGCGAAGAATTACATGAATACAAGTTTGAAACTCTATGGATGGCACTTAATCAGGATAATCACCGCAAATATATTGCTTTGGAGACTGATGAAAAACAGCAGTTTCTCAATTCAATAATTGTGGGCAACATATTGTCATTTTTCAAAAGCTTGAATGTACATTTGAATGATAATCAGCGGCTTTTTGCCAAAATAAAAACAAAGGAAAAATCAACTAAATTTAAAGACAAAGATATGATTGCTTTTGAAGGTAGTTTTGTGGTAAATGCTTTTTTGCCCGATAATATCGGGATAGGGAAAGCAGTATCAAGGGGGTTTGGGAATATTGTAAGAATATAGGTTTTTTCTTTCGAAGACCCTAAGGGTTTCTAACAACCCTTAGGGTCTGAGATATGAAGGTTTGAAATGTTTTGGCGATAAATCAAAATTTGTTGAGTACTCAAAACAAAACGAAGAAATGGGATATGCGGTTAAGATGGAATTGTATTATTAGTTTTGCTGAACTCAGACCCTAAGGGTTTCCAAAAACCCTTAGGGTCTAAAATCAAACAACCATGCAACTGTTTATCAACACTTATGGAACTTACGTACACGTTAAGGATGAAATGTTTGAGATACGTGTTCCGGTTGAAAAGGAATACAAAAAACACCATTTTGCGGCAAAAAAG
Organism: Bacteroidales bacterium; assembly: GCA_003550725.1. Classification (GTDB taxonomy): domain Bacteria; phylum Bacteroidota; class Bacteroidia; order Bacteroidales; family UBA7960; genus PUKZ01. Next base: position 1,536 of record PUKZ01000063.1, read on the forward strand.
GTTAGTAATATAATTATGCCCAAAGGTGCGGCTCTTAGTTCCGATGCGGTAATCCTTGCGTTGAAATACAATATTGACATACTTTTTGTTGATTATAACGGGCATCCGCTCGGACGTATATGGCATAGCAAGTTGGGCAGCACAACACGCATTCGCAAGAAGCAACTTCAGGCAAGCATATCTGATGAAGGATTGAAATGGATAAAAACATGGATTTCTGAAAAAATACAAAACCAGGTAAATTTTATAAAAGACTTAAAAAAGCATCGTAGCAAATTATCTGAATATCTTGACGAGAAAATTGCAAATCTTGAAAAACTGGTTATTGCTGTTGAGCAAATGGAGGGTAGCAATGTGCAGGCTGTTGCAGAATCACTCAGGGGGATAGAAGGTACTGCCGGCAGGCTTTATTTCGAGGCAATGAGCTATGTGTTGCCTGACCATTATAAGTTCAAAGGACGCAGCTCACGACCAGCCAAAGATATATTCAATGCTTTTTTGAATTATGCCTACGGTATTTTATATGGCAAGATAGAAAAATGCCTGATAATTGCAGGTATAGACCCTTATCTTGGGTTTATGCACAGGGATGATTACAACCAACTCAGCATGGTTTATGATTTTATTGAGCCTTACAGGATACATGCCGAAACAGTAGTTTTCAGACTTTTTTCTGCCAAAAAAGTAAAAAACTCAAATGCAGATAAAATTACTAACGGCTATTCATTGAATAAAGAAGGAAAAGAATTGCTGGTGAGCAGCTTTAACAACTATTTTGATACAGATACAATCAGATACAAAGGGCGTAATCAATCACGAAGCAATGCTATGCAGATGGATGCACACAGCTTTGCAAACAGCCTTTTGAAAAACAACGATAATAAAACGCCATCTAATATTGAAACATTATGATAGTTTGGGTACTTTACGATATAGAAAGCGATAAAATTCGCAACAAGGTAGCAAAATATTGCAAGCAAGCAGGTTTATACAGGGTTCAATACTCGGTTTTTCTCGGAATGTTGAGTGCAAACGAGAAAGATACCCTCGAACTTCAGATAGAAGAAATAATTGATGAGGATAAAGATTCGGTTTATATTTTCCCGATGAGCAAAAACGAGCTCAGGCAAACAAGCCTGCTTGGGCAAGCTTTTGATAAAGAACTTATTACTGAAGAAGTAAAAACTTTATTTTTTTAGTAAATAAATCGACTATTCATGTTTAGCTTAACCCCTTCACATATAATTCAATACCTGTATTGCCCTCGATTTACATATTTTGAGTATGTTCTGGCTATACCACAATATGAAGAAAAGCATGTAAAAGCGATGAAAGGCAGGGAAATACATGATCAAAGGCTTGAACAAAACAAGGATTATTTGCGCAGAAGAATAGGGGTTAAAGAAAAATTTTTAGATCAATACCTTACAAATGAAATGTTGAGGGGAAGAATTGATGAGGTGCTTTTGTTAAAGGATGGCTCCTATGCGCCGCTTGATTATAAATTTACCTTTTTCGATGAAAAAATATACTCAACATATAAAACTCAGCTAATATGTTATGCCGTGTTAATTGAAGAGAATTTTTTTGGTAGCGTTAATAAAGGATATCTTGTTTATACACGCAGTAAAAATAAGCTGGTTGAGGTATATATAGAAGAAAGAGACAAGGAGAAGGTTAAACAAAGTGCTAACGAAATTTTTGAAATTATAGAAAATAATTTTTTCCCGAAGGCTACAAAGTATAAAAGAAAATGCTTATCTTGCACCTACGGAAATGTTTGTATTAAGTAGTTTTCCGGGTTATAATTTATTTTGGTAAATGGTGTTTTTGCGTAAAAGATATTAAAAATAAGGCAGTTATGTTTCCGAAAAAATCACAAATTAATAATAAAATCATGTTCTTTGACATGTTGAGATCATCTTTTAAAATGGTCAGAAATAATGTTTTTATGCTGATAATCAACTCGTTGCAGTGATATACGTGTTCGAGATCAAATTCCAGCAAAACAAGGATTGAAACTTAGCCAAATACGGTGAACTTGATATGGCTAAACTTGTTCGAGATCAAATTCCAGCAAAACAAGGATTGAAACGATTATGGTTCTTCTACTGAAGACGGAGCAGCTGGTGTTCGAGATCAAATTCCA
>PUKZ01000085.1 GCA_003550725.1 Bacteroidales bacterium
ACCCGAGTGTCAATGCCACGATGTCACCCAGAACGAATGAGATCACTATTGACATCGGTAGAGATGGTGAGCTATTATGGAATATGTTAGGTAAACATCGGCTGTCAATTGCAAAAGTCGCAGATGTGGACACGGTACCCGTATTGGTTTTTACCCGGCACCGACAGTGGGAACAGACCCGGAACGAATACCAGTCTTCCGAACACAATAGCGATATGTCTCGGCAACACCCCGACCTAAATCATCAATCTACCCAGAGTTAATAAAATGACACATACCGAATACAAGTGGTTCCAGTTTGATCGAATACTTTTTTTGGGAATTCGGTATTTTAGTTACAAGGTCGGGTTTCACAGCAGAGTGGCTTCTTTTGGGCCCCGATTAGCTAACCCTATTTTCTCTGTGACAGTTGGCTTAGTCAGGCTTCTCATCTGGTTTTTAAGACATATTTTTCCAGATCGGTACACAGATGCGAACCCGTATAAGATGATAAATACAGACCCAGCGAACATACAACGGAGTACAGGCCATATTTTTTCAAAGAGGCGTGGATGGGTGGTTGGTGGGACTTGGGATAACAGTGGGCACCAATATAATGAGCGAACGTTTTCTAGGGCAATTCGTCAACGCTTTGTTGAGGATAAGCCGTGGGAAGATACCGATCTTGCCGATCGATACGACGACTCGAAATTCCGAAGAAGGACGGAAGCCATCGAGCGATTATACCATAACATTTCGACTGAAGGCTACAAATCTCAGCGTCAGTTACTCGAGGAAGAGCCCGAAGCCGCATGGAGTGGACTCAACGATGCGATGCATCCGCTGGCGAATGAGGTAGCTGTCGATATTGGTCGAAACGGTGAGTTGCTGTGGAATATCTGTGGCCAACACCGCCTTGCAATCGCAAAAATACTCGAGGTCGATAGCATCCCAGTGCAGGTATTCCGCCGACATACTGAGTGGCAAAAAATCCGTGACAGAGTCCGAGCAGGGGAACCGGTCCCTGAAGAGTTGCTCGACCATCCGGACCTACAGGATTTGGTCGATACCGAATAGACGCCACGAAAACGGGACTCTCTTAACATCTCCTCGTAGATGTCTTCCTAATACGGATCGTCATGCGTCTCGGCCAAACCTCGTTCATTTACCTCGTCTCGAAGCTGGGTGCCTCAGCCCTTGGCTTCCTCGCGACGATCTATTTCACCCGAACCCTCGGTGAGGAGATTTACGGCTTCTACGCCATCACGCTCGCCCTGGTTTCCTGGCTTGGAATCGTCAAAAGCGTCGGATTCGGGAAAGCCATCGTCAAGCGAATGAGCGAAGACGAAGAGCCAGAGGCGTATCTCGCTGCTGGAACGACTATCAAAGCCGTCCTGACGGCCGTTGTCATCATCGGCGTTCTTCTATTCAGTGATGCGGTCAACGCCTACGTTGGACAGCCAGTCGCGGAGTTTGTCGTCCTGTTATTGATTGTCTCTATCTTCAGCGGTTTGGTCAACGCCGCCCTCAAAGGAAGCCACCGCGTCCATATCTACGCACCGCTCAGCACACTGAAAGAGGGGGGACGAAGCGTGGCAATGATCGCCCTCGTTATCCTCGGGTGGGAGTTAAGTGGTATGCTTCTCGGTCATGCGATTGGGACGGCAGTAGTCGCTCTATTAGGCCTCTGGTTCGTTAGGCCGTCAGTTGTAGTTCCACGGTGGCACCACGTCGTGAGATTGTTCGACTTTGCGAAATACTCTTGGCTCGGAAACATGCGCAAGAAGACGTTCAGTGACATGGACATCATCGTTCTTGGCATCTTCGTTCCGGCCGGACTCACTGGCATCTACGCAGTCGCATACACCCTCGCAAAGTTCCTCGATATCTTTGGGAGCGCGATTCAAAACACGCTGTTCCCGGAGATGAGCAAACGATCCGCGTCTGAAGACATCGACATGGTCCGAACGCTCACGAATGACGCACTCGCTTATGCCGGACTCTTTCTTATCCCGGGGATCGTCGGTGCGGCAATCCTCGGCGATCGACTGATGTTAGTTTATGGGGATGGCTTCGAAATCGGCGCTCAAGTACTGACGATCCTTCTAATAGGAATTCTTGCCTATACCTACAACAAACAACTGCTCAATACGCTCAACGCGATTGATAGACCCGATCTCGCGTTCCGAGCGAATGTCGTCTTCATCGGAGCAAATCTAGTACTCAACGTGGTGCTCGTCTGGGAAATTGGGTGGTATGGGGCGGCAATCGCCACCGCGAGTTCGGCCGCTATCGGCCTCGCGTTCGGGTTCTACTACACCCGTCAACACATTGGGTTCGAAATACCGAGCGGTGAAATCAGCAGACAAGTCTTTGCAGCGATACTCATGGGTGGGTGTGTGTACGCCGCTCGAGCAATCGGCGAACCGTCACCGATCGCCACATACAACGAGGTCTTCGTCGTCCTCTTGGTCGGATTTGGTGCTGGCGTTTACTTCCTCACCTTGTTCGCCATCTCGAGCACCTTCCGAACAACAATCGCTCGAAACGTACCGTTCGATATCCCGTTCACCGCAAAGTAACACGCCTTTCGCTCACAAAGTATTTGTGCGTCTGCTTAAATTATGCCAGATATGCAAGCTGTCGTCCTGGCCGCCGGGAAAGGTACCCGGCTGCGCCCCCTGACCGAAGACAAGCCGAAGGTCCTCGTGGAAGTCAACGAGAAGCCCCTCCTCGAGGACGTCTTCGACAATCTCATCTCGATCGGTGTCACGGAGTTCGTGGTCGTCGTTGGCTACCTCAAAGAGAAGATCATGGAGCGCTACGGTGATGAGTATCGTGGTGTCCCGATCACGTATGCCCACCAGCGTGAGCAACTCGGATTGGCTCACGCGATCTTACAGGCTGAGCCGCACATCGATGACGATTTCGTCCTCATGCTCGGGGACAACATCTTCCGCGGAAACCTGGGAGACGTCATCAATCGACAGAACGAAGACCGGGCCGATGCGGCGTTCCTGGTCGAAGAGGTCCCGTGGGACGAGGCCTCCCGGTACGGTGTCCTCGATACCAACGAGTACGGTGAAGTCGTCGAGGTAATGGAAAAACCCGAGGATCCACCTTCGAATCTCGTTATGACCGGCTTTTATACGTTCACGCCCGCCATCTTCCACGCCTGTCACCTCGTGCAACCCTCCGACCGAGGCGAGTACGAACTCCCCGACGCGATCGATTTGTTGATCCAGTCCGGTCGCACCATCGATGCCATCCGTATGGACGGCTGGCGCATCGACGTTGGCTATCCCGAAGACCGCGAGACAGCCGAGGAACGTCTCGAGGACGGGACTATGCTCGAGCATCCCTGAGTACCGCTGGAATCTGTTGGTGAAGGGCGTTCTGGAGGTATGTGCGGAGATCTAACCGCCCAATAGCACCAGCTCCTCAGCGACGAAACCCAAAAATCACTACCCTCTGCACTGCTTTGCACTCGATATGCGCGTTTCTATCGTCGGCAGCGGTTACGTCGGCACGACTATTGCGGCCTGTCTCGCAGCCCACGGCCACGACGTCACGAACATCGAGATCGACGAGGAGATCGTCGAGCGAATAAATGCAGGGGAGACCCCGATTCACGAACCCGGCCTCGAGGAACGGATCGCTGACTCTGCCGGGACTGGTCTTTGGGCGACGACGGACT
>PUKZ01000046.1 GCA_003550725.1 Bacteroidales bacterium
CCCAACCATTTTTGCCCAACAAAATTCAGGTTCAACTTTATCCATTATTATTAAAAATGTTCTTTATATTAAAATTTATTATTAACACAAATTCTGTAAAGAAAATTTAGGACGGGTCAGACGGGTCAGGGTCAGTTACCCTTTTAGCGGCAACAAAATCCCGGTTTTTCGGAATTACCTGTCGCTGATAATTTAAATATCTGAACATTAAAATGCAAGGTATTGCAAAACAGATTGTTAGCCTAATCTTGTTCAGATAAATTATTAAAATATATAATTGAAATGGAAGTACGTATAGGTTTAATTTATTTGGTATTTTTTTTAGTTGCTCTTGTTTTTTCATTGATTTTAAATTTTTTGCTGTTAAAATTATCACAAACCTTAGGAATACGAAATACTTCGATCAAAACTTCGGTTAGATGGTCAGCTCAGGAGAAACCTTCACTTGGAGGTATTTCATTTTATGTTATGTTTCTTCTGACAATAGTTGTTTATGCCTTTTTTAATCATCATTCTGCAGATTTTTTCAACCTGCAAATAATGGGATTGTTTGTTGCCGTGACAACAGGGTTTTTACTTGGTCTTTTTGATGACGCCTATAACACACACCCCCGCATTAAATTTTTAACACAAATAATATGTGCCCTAATCCTGATTTTAACAGGTACTTACATAGAGTTTTTCAACAATGTAATTTTTAATTATTTGCTCACCATATTTTGGGTAGTAGGAATTATGAATTCAATAAATATGCTTGACAATATGGACGGTATTACAACTATTGTGTCAGCATCTATTTTAGCAGCTATTATGGCCGGTTTAATATTAAGTGGTGATTTTGCAAATCCTTTGTTAATAATAATAATTGGTTCGGCAGCAGCTTTGCTCGGATTTCTTTATTTTAACTGGAGCCCTGCGAAAATGTTTATGGGAGATACCGGAAGTCAATTCCTCGGAATATTGCTTGCCGCAATAGGTATAATATATTTTTGGAATGGTACGGATGTTAACGGTAATCACATCTTAAGCATGAAAGTTGTGTCTGTTATTACGGCTTTTTCACTGCCGATAATTGATACTACCACCGTATTTATTAAACGCATTGCTAAGAGATCTTCACCTTTTATTGGAGGTAAAGACCATACCACCCATCATTTATCTTATATAGGATTCTCCGATAAACAAGTAGCATTGATTTTTGCAGTTGTTTCAGCTTTATCTGTTGGTAATACCATAATAATTAAAAATTACATAAATAACTGGAGCCATTTGCATAGCTTTTTGTTTGGATTATATTTTATTCTCATTTTTGCCGTATTGTTTATTATTGCCATTAAAAAACCACCTATAAATGTTAAGTAGAAAAATTCTCTTTGATTATCTTTATGATAATTTTACCACTTTTTAATTGCTTAAAGACTTTTTTTGAAAATAATTATAAGTATAAGAATACAATCAATATCAATATTGAAAATTTTTAAACTATTTTACTTATATAATAAAAAAATCATGTAGGTTTGTAAAACACACAATCCTTAAAAATGCATACTGTAATTACAAAAAGTTGGCATGGCCGTTTTCCTTCCAAGGCAATTAATGTTGGGGAGGTCGGTTTAGGTGGTAAATACCCCATTAGGCTGCAGTCAATGACCAATACAAACACTCTCAATATTAGCGAAACGGTTGACCAGTGTCTTAGGATTATTGAAGCCGGGGCTGATTTTGTGCGTATATCAGTACCTAATAAAAAAAGTGCTGAAAGCCTTAATGAGATAAGAGAACTAATTCGTTCAGCAGGTTATAGAACGCCAATTATAGCCGACATACATTTTAATCCGAATATTGCACTAATTGCAGCACGTATAGCTGATAAGATAAGAATTAATCCCGGAAACTATTCTACCCGGGCTGGTTTTGATCTAAAAGCCGGCAAAGAAAATGATTACGAAAATGAATTGGAACGGATCAACGAAAAGATCACCCCTTTGTTGCTGGTTTGTAAAGAATATGGTACTGCAATACGCATAGGTACAAATCATGGTTCGCTTTCACCAAGAATACTGCATCGTTATGGGAACACGGCTGAAGGAATGGTTCAAGCCACATTAGAATATATTCGCATATTCGAAGACCATGGTTTCTATAACACAGTCATTTCAATTAAGTCAAGCGACCCGCTTATTATGATTAATGCATATCGCCTAATGTGTGAAAAGTTATATAAACATAAAATAAATTACCCTTTGCATCTTGGTGTAACAGAAGCCGGCACAGGAGATGAAGGCCGCATAAGATCGGCAATAGGTATTTGCTCACTTTTAACTGATGGCATAGGTGATACTATAAGGATCAGCTTATCGGAAAACCCGGAACATGAAATACCTTTTGCAAAGAAAATAACAAATGCTTTTGAAAAATACTTTATAGTAAGCGAAGACAAAAAGACAAAGTTTTCAGAGCCTGAAAAATTTAGCATTATAAATAAAATCAGGAAAAAAATACCGGAAAACCCGTTCAAACAGCCCATTGTAATATCTTCCTGCGATGAGTTAAACAATAATAATGAAGAAGATAAACAACAATTCGGTAATGATCAACAACCCGATTTTGTTTTTTGCAACTCATTAAAAATACCCGGCATACAAAATTTTATATTGCCATTTTCATTATGGAAAAAGCACAATGCCCCGCAAACATTTCCTCTATTAGGTTTAAAAGAAATAAAAGAGGCAAAAAATATTAAGTCGCCTTACATATTTTTTGATGCCAAACCTGATGAAATTACTAAAAAAGAAATAAGAAGCATTTACTCAGTAAAGGGATCTGTTTTAATAATTTCAACATCAAATGAAACCAATACAAGAGATATTATTGAGTTAATAAGTAATATTTGCCATTACGGGCCTGTTCCTATTATACTTAAATACTCCACAAACCAGGATGATTGGGAAAAAACTATAATTGAAGTATCACGCATGCCGGCTTATTTAATTAATGAAATGATCATAAATGGCTTATGGCTGGATTTATTTAATAAATCATTAAAACATAAATCAACTTTTATGGCCTTTTCATTGCTGCAGTCTACAGGAATACGCATTGCAACCACTCAATATATCTCATGCCCCACATGTGCAAGAACAACCTTTAATATGCCACAAATCCTTACTGATGTTAAAAACAAAACACAACACTTTAAAGGACTAAAAATTGCAGTGATGGGTTGCGTGGTTAACGGCCCGGGAGAAATGGCCGGAGCCGATTATGGCCTGGTAGGTGCAGGAAATAACAAAATACATGTTTATAAAAAACAACAAATTATAAAAAAGAACATAGAAGAAAAAAATGCTGTTTCTATATTGGTTAATCTAATAGAAAAAGAACAAGCATAGATAAATTTAATAAAAGCACCGGCAAATAACATGGTATCAATTTGCATTCCAATATATAATTTTGATTTAAAATCATTAGTAAAATCACTTCACTCTCAAGGAAAAAAATCGGGTATAATATTTGAAATATTGCTGGTAGATGATGCTTCAGATAATTATTACAGAAATATCAATAAATCCTTGAATACCCTCGAACATGTCAAATACTTACAATTAAATGAAAATATAGGAAGGGCAAAAATCCGGAATTACCTCGCAGATAATGCAAAATATGATTACCTTATCGTTATGGATTGCGACTCTATGACTCCCGATAATAAATATATCGAGAGATATGTTCCTTACTGCAAGGGCAATATCATAGTTTGTGGCGGCAGAACTCATTATAAAAATTACGGGGACAAAAACTTGCAATTAAGATGGCTTTACGGAACAAAAAGAGAAGAAAACCCGGCCGTAAAAAGAAGCAAAAATCCTAATAACTCTTTTATGACCAACAATTTTCTGATAAGTAAAAGCCTGTTCAAAAAATTCTGGTTAAACGAAACTATCACGGGCTATGGACACGAAGATACTTATTTTGGCTACCAACTAAAAAAAGCCGGAATTGATATTATTCATATCGATAATCCATTAATTCATACAGGGCTTGAAACAGCTGATATTTTTATTAAAAAAACAAAGGAAGCAATAGTCAACCTGCTAAAAATATATAAACTTACCGGTTACGACCATGAATTTGTTCATATGGTATCACTTCTTAAGGCATATGTTAAAATAAAAAAATTGAGACTTATATTTATTTTACGCCTCATATACAATACCTTCAATAAATCAATGATTAAAAATCTTAAAGGACCAAACCCTAAATTGTGGGTTTTTGATTTGTTCAAACTGGGATATATTTGTAAAATCGCTAAATAATATAAGTTATAAATATATTTTACAACTTTAGAATACTTTTTTTGAATAGTACCTTTATAAAAGTTGCTATTATAACTTTAATGTCGGTCAAAAAGCCTTTGTCTTTAATATACTTTTTGTTCAGTTTAAGTTTAGCGGGCATTATAGTTTCTATATATAGCTTTTCTGGGTTATCGGCGCTTTCAAGTATACTGTTTTCATCAGAATACTCTATAGAAGCATAATCTGTTAACCCGGGTTTAACACTCAGTACATCTTTTTGCCCGGTTGTATATAGATCAACATATTTTTTCACTTCCGGCCTCGGCCCCACAATACTCATATCTCCTTTTATCACGTTAAAGAGCTGGGCCAGTTCATCAAGTTTATATCTTCTCAAAAAGTGACCGGCCCTTGTAATCCTTGAATCTTTTCCGCCCAGGGTAAGCAACCCTTTTTTATCGGATCCGGGCTTCATCGTGCGAAACTTATAAAGATTAAACTCTTTACCATTTTTTCCAACCCTGCCCTGTTTATAAATAATCCCAGCCCCGGGAGAATCTATAAAAATTGCCAAAACAATAATCAAAAATACCGGAGACAAAATAACAACAGCTATTATGGAAAAAATGAGGTCGAATAAACGTTTAAGCATTAACCTTTTAATATGTTTTCGGTGTTTTTTATCAATGAATTAATAATAAAGTCAATATTTTCATCGGTCAAATCGTAATATATGGGCAAAGATATCTCATTGCTGTACAACTCATAGCTCTTTGGGAAATCTTTTATATCATAGTTGTTTTTTTTGTAAAAAGAAAGCATTGGTAAAGGGATAAAATGCACATTTAAAGAAGCCCCGTCGTCATAAACTTTTTGAATTATTTCATCTCTTTGCGATTCTGTTATATGCTTAATTCTTAACAGGAATACATGAAATGAGCTTTCCCTGAAATGATTTTCTGCTGGTGGCAAAATGACCCATTCTTTATTTTTCAATGCATTATAATATTTATAAAAAATATGTTTACGTTTTTGTAACATATCATTTTCATATCGCTTGATTTCGACCAACCCTATTGCGGCTTGCAGGTCTGTCATGTTAGATTTATAACCGGCTTCTTTAACATCGTATCGCCAATTACCTCCTTTTAATTTTGAGTAAGCGTCTTTTGTTTGACCATGCAATGACTTTACAGCCAGTTCATTATAAATTTTATCGCAGTCAAAGTTATCTGATAAATTAAGACAGATCGCTCCTCCTTCAGAAGTTGTAAGATTTTTTACTGCATGAAATGAAAAAATTGTTATATCTGATAATGTGCCGGTTTTATTACCCTTATATGAAGCTCCTAATGAATGTGCAGCATCAGAAAGAACAAGTATCCTGCCGAGTTCTTTTTGAACATTGTTGGCAGGACAAAACTTTTCTTTTATCTCTTTAATATTTACTATTTTGAAAATCTGATCATAATCGGCCGGATATCCACCAATATCAACCGGAATAATCACTTTAGTTCTATGGGTCACAGCCTTTTGAATAGCGGAGGGAGAAATAGTAAAATCATCTCCAACATCTACCATTACCGGCTTAGCACCACTATGTATAACTACGTTGGCTGTGGCACAATATGTGTATGCCGGAACAATAACCTCATCGCCCGGCCCAACACCAAACCATCTTAAAATCAATTCCAGGCCGGCAGTAGCCGAACTTACACAAAGAGTCTTGCGATGGCCGCAATAACCGGTAATCAATTTTTCAAATTGCTTGGTTTTGGGGCCTGTGGTGATCCAACCGGATAAAAGAGTGTCTTTAACCTCTTCAATAATATGTTTATCTATTCGTGGTGGAGAAAATGGTATCATAAAAAATAGTTTTTTCAAAAATATAAAATATTTCTAATCAATCACCTCAAATCAAGTAAGATAAATTATCATTTAGATATATTAATAAATAATAGAGATATAACTTTTTTTTATTAAAAAAAATTATACCTTTGAAAATAAAATATCTTGTTTTTTAAATAATTATTTACAAACCAAACCTTTAATAAAATGGAAGTAAAAAAACGATTAGACATTAGTCAAACTTTAAAAGGTGCAATTCAAATCGGGGTAAAAAATGCCATGACTGTAGTAGGCACATCCATTCTTTATACTCTGACTGTTTGGATCCCTTATTTGAACATTGGAACAACAATTGCCTTTTTTACAATTCTACCTGTAAAATTAGGTAAAGGAGAAAGCTTCTCACCTACTGAAATTTTTGATGCAAAATACAGGGAAAACATGACCAACTTTTTCATTGTATTAGGTTTAGTAAATGCCGGTATAGGTTTTGCTTTCCTGCTGGCATTTTTCCCCGGCCTGGTTATTATGTATGCCTGGATGTTTGCAGCTGCTTTGGTTATAAACAAAGGTATGAAGCCAATCGAAGCAATAAACGCAAGTTATAATGCTACATACGGCAGCAAGTGGATAATCTTTTTCTCTTACCTGGTTTTGGGAATAATCATTTTCATTGCAAGCCTGATATTAGGCTTAATAGCAGCCGGCTTGGGTCAACTGGCAACCTGGCTGGGAGCATTTTTCGGATTTTTATTTTATGTTGCTATTGCTGTTATTTCTTTAGCAGCATTTATTGGTCTTTTTGGTCAAATTTACAAGACGCTGATAATTGATAGCGATGAACCTCAGGAGTAAATAGGTGATCTTGTCAGATAATTATACAGTAGTGTTAATCATAGTAAAAAGGGGCTGTTCTGCTATAAAGAACAACCCCTTTTTATTTGTCAAAACTTTTATGATTTGAACCCAGTTTTACCAAATATAAAAACTCAACTGTTAATTTATCAGCACTTTATTTGACTTCTGGCATTCTTTTTAAAAGACTAAAATAAAATATTAGACTACTTACCTTTTAAATCTTTATTTTCTAACTGATATTTGCAAAACAAATAAACCTGTTAGATTAATTAACCGGGGTTTATTGATTAAAATTATTACTTTATTGAGTAAATTTGTTGATAAAAAAATAACAATGTCATTAAAATGTGGAATTATAGGATTATCGGGTACAGGTAAGACCACGCTTTTCAATTGTTTATCAAAAAATAAAATGCAGGTTGGCATGGGCGTTGGGACCAAAACCAATCTTGGTCAGATTGAAGTTCCTGACCCAAGACTTGATAGGCTTTACGAAATGGTTAAGCCTGAGAAAAAAATACCAACCACTGTTGAGATTGCTGATATACCGGGGTTGTCAAAAAGCGGCAGTAATAAAAAAGAGGGCAATCGTTTTTTGGCCGATATACGTCAAACAGACGCTTTGATACATGTACTGAGATGTTTTGAAGATGATACTGTTCCTCATATCGAGGGTAGCATAGACCCTTTACGTGATAAAGAAATTATAGACCTGGAGCTTATTTTTAAAGATCTTGAAACCCTGGAAAAAAAGCTTGATAAATATAAAAAAGCCGGCAAAGCAGGTGATAAAGAAGCTCAGCATGGTGCCCGGTTAATTTCTGCATTAACAGACCACCTTCAAAGCGGGCAAAGAGCTTCCACCTTTGATATTGATAATCATGACAAAAAATATCTTGATGACTGTTTCCTTCTCTCATTAAAACCGGTATTATATGTGTGTAATGTTGATGATTATTCGGCAAGTACAGGCAATAAATATTCAAATAATGTACAAGAAGCCCTGAAAAATGAAGACTCAGTTATACTTGTCATTGCAGCAAAAGCAGAAGCAGAAATATCGGAGCTGGAAGACCCAAACGAACGTTATGAATTTCTACAAGACCTAAACATTGAAGAGCCGGGCGTAAATAAACTGGTCAGAAAAGCCTACCATCTGCTTGATCTACAAACATTTTTCACTATTAAACACAAAGAGGCACGAGCCTGGACAATACGTAAAGGCATGACTGCTCCGCAAGCCGCAGGAGTTATCCATAATGACCTTCAACATGGTTTTATCAGGGCAGAAGTAATGAAATATGATGACTATGTTAAGCTCGGTTCAGAGCAAGCCTGCAAAAATGAAGGAAAGTTTTATGTTGAAGGAAAAAACTATGTAGTTCAAGACGGCGACATATTAAACATAAGATTTAACGTTTAGCCTCTATATACTGTAAAATTCTTCAGTAATGCATTGAAATAATCAACAAAAGATTCTAAAAAAAGTCGCTGAAACAAAACTATTGTTATTCAGCGACTTTTATTTTGTTGTGCAGGGGTTGCAAAAATATTTAATATTCCAATCTTGTCTTGTGATTATTCCATACAAAAATATTTTTTAATAAAACAAAAACCCGCCGGGTGCAACACCCGCATCATAGCTGTCAATTTTATCTCCGGCTGATGTATATTTTAAAACAACACCTCTCTGATCAAAATCAATTGCATCGCCAACATATAAATTTCCGGTTTGCGGGCTAACACCAATACCATAAAAATTTTCACCCTGGCTTTCAATCAGTGGTTCGCCGGCAAGCTCCTGATCATCAATAGACATGTTCCAGATACCTCCACCGATATAATAAAGATCTTTTCCGCTTTCATCTATAGTAAGGTTTGAATATGAAATACCATCTTCAGGAAAAGAGTACTGTTGAATTTTTTCAATCGTTTGTGCATTAATTTCAGTCAGGCCGCCGGGTTCAATTTGTTCTCCCGTTTCAAAATCAAATTCACCCCCGCTCAGCACCCACAAAGAGCCGTCTTTGTCAGTTACCAGAGAATTTGGCTGAGGGAGTACTTCAAGACTTCCCGTTATGCTATGCGAAGTCGGGTCAATAACATAAACTTTATTTACATTAGGTGCAGTCACAAAAACATTATCATCAATCTTAACCATAGCTTCGCTCCAGCCTCCCGGAAATTCAATTTCACTTTCAATAGTATGATCATCAAGGTCTACAACCCATATACACCCCTCAAACATATCACTTACATAAGCTGTTGATTCATCAACAGGCAATATATAGCGAGGAGAATTAAATCCATCGATAGTTGTTTTAAGCTCAATTGTTTTATGATCAACCACTTCAACAACTCCCGAATTATTGATCACCAAATAACCCTCGTTGTTTATTATTTCCATCGACTGAAAAACATCACCCAGCAACCGGTCATTAACATCGTAAAAAAAGTCATTATCTATATTGTTTTTTGTTTTATCAATATAACTTAAAGAGCTGTTTTCATTCATAAAAGCACCCTCATTAATCACAAAAACAGTATTCCCCTGTTCGATCAACTTGTAATCATTTGGATCTCCTTCTTCATCCTTGTCGCAACCGGTAAGTAAAAACATACCTAACATTCCTAATATAAAAAATGGTTTTGTTTTGTTTAAGATAAAATTGTACATTGGTTTAATTTTTAAAGTTTAACAATTAATTTAGCATTCTAATCTGGTTTATAAATAGTTATTGCCACTATCAGTATTGCGAGTAATTAATGACAATACCTGTACGAAAATACCTTAATGGCATAGGCCTGGCCTGCATAATTTCATAACTCTGATCAAATATGTTATGTACTTTTATAAAAAAAGATGTGTTTAATGTCATTATTTCTCTATCATAAGCTATTCTAAGATCAGCCAAAGTATATGGTTTAAGCCATCTGCTGTTATCACCGATTGTATATCTTTTGCCGGTATAATTATGGTTATAAGAAAGGCTGTATGCACCCTTTGATAAGTTTATTATTACACCTGCTTCATGTTCTGGTGTATAAGTGAGTTGTTTTCCAATAGTTGCATCTGATGAGCTTTCGGTTTTCTCATTGACTGATTTTGTCAATGAATAGAATAATGTAGCATTCAAATTAAGATTACCAAAACCATAAGATAGTTTTTTATTGGTTTCGGTGCCGTAGCTTCTCACTTCTCTTATGTTTCTGGGCGACCACAACCCCCCTTCTCCGGGCACCCATGTAATCCAATTGGTCATTTTTCGATGAAAAAAAGCCAATGATAATTTATCAAGATTAAATGATGTTGAAGAATTACTATCCGACTGATATGACAATATTTCTGATATCTCAAAATTTATATCCTGCGACCAGCCACTTTCGGGTTCAAGATCAGGATTACCTCCCGGCGACCAATACCGGTCATTTAATGACGGCAATCTATAATTGTTTCCAATATTGACACTTACAGCAAAATTTTTAAAAGGCTTGTAAATAAGTCCTAAATCTGGTGTAGGCTCAACATCATACTCTTTGGAAAATTTTTGCCTGAAGTTTAGTGAGGTTATAAAGCTTTCGGACTTATTTCTCCAATTCCACGATGCCATAAATGTATACCGGTGTTCTGATGGCTTTGATGAATAATTATCTACATCGGCACGTAAGTATTGGTGATTTAAAGCTAAGCTGACAGTACTTTGCCCGAGTAAATAATATCTGAGTTCGGCATCACTGGTTTGCATTTGTGATCGACTTTCAGTGTCGATTAAATTTTTATCTTTATAATGAATATAATCTTCAAAATAACCGGTTTTCAGGTCTACCCTAAAATTGTCAAAAAGCCCTTGCCAGCGTGTTGCCAGACGTAAATTATTATCATTTTGTATGGCTTGCCACTTTTCCTCAAACAAATTGGGTGGTATTGTTCGGTTGTATTGCTGATACCATGTGTTTAAACTTATTATATGGTCGTTATGAGGTTTAAAATAGTTTTCCTGCAATATTCCCCATCCATCATATCCGGCATGTTTTTGTTTTTCCTCAGGGTTAGCGGGTTTACGGTCATTAATGTATCTATACCTGTTATTAGCCTGATTATGGAAAAATCTTAAAGAGGTGGCAAAAACATTATTACTCCACTGAGTTTTAATACTGTTTTGGAAGTCCTCATTAGTAGTTACTGTTCCGTTATATCTTACCCTGTACCCTTTTCCGAAATCCGGTTTATTATTCATGATTACAGCACCTCCAACAGCACTTGTACCCCATATTGCACTTCCTCCTCCATACTGGACCATTATTTCGTCAGCAAATACCGAAGGTATAAGAGAAAAATCATTTTGAGCATTCATTGGGCTTTGTAAGTTAAAGCCGTTCCATATAAAAGCAGTATGCGACGAAGAACCTCCCCTGAGTGAAGTTGTAGCCAGCACACCGGGGCCGTAGCTTTTTACAGAAACAGGAGTATATATACTTAAAATGGATGCAAGGTCAGGGTTATAATTGTTGTTTAATATATTAGTGTCAAGCGTCTGTATCTTTGATGAGCCCGAGAAAATATCAAGCTTCTCCGAATGGATTTCAACACCCTCAAGAGCTATAATTGTATCATTTTCTGAAACCGAAGCACAAACCGAAGGTGCAATTCCCAGTAATAAAATAAAAGCAATAATTAGCCACATGACAACTTAAATACAATTTGATTATCAATTAATTAAATTGTATTTGTAAACAGACGGGGATTATTTCAATATCGATAATATAATACTTGCTTTTATCCCGAAAGCTACAAATATGTTTATTTAAATGGCAGGTCTTCTGACTTGCTCCTTGCTTGACGCCTTCCCGTCATCATTCTTTGACAGTGGCAAGGGGTTTGACAAGCAAACATGAAAGAGCTTACAGCAGCGGGAACTGTTCAGGATTCACACCTGATTCCCTTTTAATCCAGCGCTCCGGGTTGGAGCTACGGAACCATTTCATTGCAAATATATGAAAAAATTCTTGTCCCGAATGTTTTTTTAAAAGAAAACTGATTTAATTACTAACCATGCAATCAAGGAAGATATCATGAGCTTTAGAACAATAGCAAGCATCAACCCAAAAAAACTTCCTATTGCAGATTTTATTGCAACATTCGAAGGTTGGTTATTTATGATTTCGGCTGCAAATGCACCCACTAATGGGCCTAAAATTATTCCAAACGGCGGGAAAAAAATGAGACCTGCCAACAATCCTAATGATGCACCAAATAAGCCATAATTGCTACCGCCCGATGTCCTGGCACCCAACACAGGCAACAAATAATCAATAAGTGTTATTATCAATGCAATAATACCGGTGATAATAAGAATGGTGGGATCAAATGAAGCTTTGGCCGAAAAATGAACTAATATCATTCCTGCATAACTCAGTGGAGGCCCGGGTAATACCGGAATAAAAGCACCGATAATGCCCGTGAAAATCAACAGAAATCCTGAAATTATCAGTAAAACATCAATCATTATTTTTAATATTTGTTATTGTTGTTAGGGTTGTTAGGGTTGTTATTGTTGTTATTGTTGTTATTGTTGTTATTGTTGTTATTGTTGTTATTGTTGTTAGGGTTGTTAGTATTGTTATTGTTGTTGTTATTGTTGTTAGTGTTGTTAGTGTTGTTATTGTTGTTATTGTTGTTATTGTTGTTATTAATGTTTTTTTCTAGTCTTAAGCCATAACAAATTTAACAAAAAAATATTCCGGGATTTTTGACAAAAATGAAGTATTATCAAATTCTGTATTTACAATTATCTCTTTTTTGCCCTGGGATGATAAATCATTATAGTGTCTCTGAGATATTCTTTATTAAGATGAGTATATATTTCGGTAGTAGTTATGGATTCGTGGCCGAGAAGGTCCTGGACTACCCTGAGGTCAGCTCCTCCTTCAACCAAATGTGTGGCAAAGCTGTGCCGTAAGGTATGCGGGCTGACATTTTTTGGTATACCGGCTTTTTCACAATACTTTTTTATTATATTAAATATCATCACTCTTGTAAGTTTTTTACCTCTTTGATTTAAAAAAACGTAATTTTCAAAGCTTTTAACAGCAGGTTTATGTATTCTCTCGTTATCAAGATATATTTTAAGTTGTTTGGCTGCATGAGTACCTAATGGAACCAGCCTCTCCTTATTACCTTTACCGGTAACCTTTATAAACTCTTCTCGAAAATATATTGAAGTAAGTTTTAGTTCAGCAAGCTCTGAAACCCTTAAACCACAGCCATACAAGATTTCAATAATAGCCCTGTTACGGTGTGCATGAGCCTGGCTCATATCTATAGCGTGTAAAATCTTATCAATTTCTTCCAGTGATAAAACCACGGGAAGTTTTTTTTCCAGCCTCGGCAAATCCAGCAAAGCCGAGGGGTTAGCATCAACAATGTCTTCTATCAATAAATACCTGAAGAAAGTACGCAGGCCGGAAATTATTCTTGCCTGGCTACGCTTACTTACACCGAGTTCTGCAATCCATACTACAAAATTTTGCAAATCAGTACATTTTATCTCCTGCAGTTTAATGCCGGGCTTATTTATTGAAAAATACTGAAACAACTTATCTATGTCAGCCAGGTATGCATTTAATGTATTGGCTGAAACAGATTTTTCAAGCTTCAGATAAGATTTAAAACCTTTTTTATAACTTGTCCATTTCATTAAATTTTTTATGAAAAATAATAAAAAAAATAACTGCCCAACAAAAAATAACTACCCAATTATTTGATTATTATTTTAGCCGGTTAATCAGCACTCTTAACTTAAACTTTAATAGAATTTGAATGATAAAATCCTGCCTGTCAAAATATTATTAAACAAAATAATTGAATTATAATTATTCATTTACTAACTTTGTATAAATGGATAATCAAAACAAAAAACAAGCTGAGTTTAGGTTTTATGAAGAGCTCAATGATTTTTTGCCCGATGCAAAGAAAAAGCGCAGTTTTATTTATCATTTTAATGGCAACCCTTCCATAAAGGATGCGATTGAAGCTCATAATGTACCCCATATTGAAGTAGACCTTATAGTAGTCAATGGCAATACAGTTGGTTTTGATTACCTGTTGCAGGAAGGCGATCGAGTTGCTGTATACCCGGTTTTTGAGAGTTTTGATATTAGCGGCATAAAGCCTTCAAATAACCCTCCATTGCGTACTGTAAAATTTGTTAATGATGTTCACCTGGGTAAACTGACCAGGCTGCTGCGCATGATCGGCTTTGATACCCTGTATCGCAATGACCTGGAAGATGCTGAAATTATTGACATCGCAATAAACCAGCATCGTATAATTCTTACCCGTGATTTGGGAATACTAAAAAACAAAAAAGTTAAAAAAGGTTATTACATACGGTCACAACAACCCAAAGAACAACTAAAAGAAGTTATTTCGCGTTTTCAACTGCAAAAACGCTTAAAATTTTTGAGCCGCTGCATAATTTGCAACGGCATTATCAGGAAAACTGATAAAAACTCCATAGAGTCATATTTAAAACCGGGAACAAATAAGTATTTCAATGATTTTTACCGCTGCAGTGGTTGTGGAAAAATATACTGGGAAGGCTCACATTTTAACAAAATGAAGAACTTTTTTCAAAATCTAAAAAAAGAAATAAAATAATTATATTATTTTTATAAAAAAACTTTTCCTTTAATAAAGTATTATTTTTGTTAAAACAATATTAAATCAAAATTAATCAACCATGAAATTATTCAGATTTTTTACATTCGCAGCTATTTTAGTTATATGTGGTTGTTATACCAGTAATGCACAGGTATATACCGGAGGCAGTTTTGGTGCACATATCGACAACAAAGGATATTATGTAGATATAGCACCATTATTGGGTTATCGTTATGGAATAATGGATGTAGGCATATCGCCATTCTACTCTTACCGGAATAATAAAGACAGCGAAAACAGGTATTCATATGGCAGCAGGGTTTTTACACAAGTTACAATTATACGCAATGTTTATGCTCATGCCGAATTTGAGGCAGCCAATATTGATGTTCCCGGCGATGATGACCGTAAATGGATATTTGGCTTTCCTGTAGGAGCAGGTTATCGTCAAAAGATTGCTCCTAACACACAAGCCTACGGTATGATATTATATGATTTAATGCTGGATGAAGACAGCAGTGTAGATAATCCTATTGTAAGAGCAGGAGTAACATATAGTTTTTAAATTGCCAAAAACATATATAAGCCTGAAATATCTAAAAAGTTATTTTAAAGGCCGGTAATGCCGTGTATGATGCAACAAGTTATTATGCCGGCCCATTAAGAACCAAATAGAAAAGTTTAAAGGGTTTTTTTAAACCAAACGAACTTGCGTCGTATTTGCAGTATTTCCAGCCATTTTTTAATTCACGCTTTCGCAGCCGCCTGTTTGGGCGGGCCAGCGTACACGATTTTTATAGTTTTGGAGAAGGATTTATAGTAAATTGGGTTTAAAAATCTTAATAAGTTTAATTTTTTATACTAAAGGTGGTAAAAATCGTCCTTTGGCCTTTGGTGAAGACACCTACAAAACAAGCGAAAAGGGCGTTAAAAAATATTTGAAGTCGCTCCATAAAATTATGGAAAAGTATAAAAAATATAATACAGATTAAAACACTCTCAAAAACAGATCAAAGCTAAAAGCGACATTGCAAATATTTTAGCCCTTGATGCGTAGTTTTGTGGTGGCGGAACCACAGCCTTGAATTTTTGTAACTTTTTTTTCAAGAAAAAAGTTTAAA
>PUKZ01000101.1 GCA_003550725.1 Bacteroidales bacterium
GCCACCGCGTCGTCGCCGAAGGCTCGGCGCAGGTGCTCGGCGCGGGGCTGGAAGTACGCCTGCCAGGCCGCTTCCCGCTCGGCGTCGCGGCGGTCGGTCATGGCTGGGGCTCCCGGTCCACGTGCCCGTCCGCGGTGACGACGGCCGGGTGCGCGTCGTCCAGGCAGCGGTAGGCCGAGAGGGTCATGGCGCTGGCCATGTCATGCCGCCCGGCGTCGAGAGCGTCCGCGGCGCTGTCGAGCCACGCGGCGGCGTCGCGGAGAGTGTGCGAGGTGCTGGTGGGGTCGGCCATGGGGTGTCCTCCGTGTGGGCGTCGTGGGGTCCGGCGCGGGGTGGCGCTGGCGGTGGACGCGGGAGCGCCTGAGTCCGCACTGAGTCCGCAAGACGCCGCACAGCGGCGGGCAATGGCGAGCAATGCGGGGGGCGTGGCGTGGCCCGGATTTCCATGCACCGCGCAAGATTGCGCCGCAGCGGGTAATGTTGAGCAATGCGCCGGGCGGAGTCCGGCTTATCGGCTGACTCCCCGGTCGCACCCCGCGTGACCTGCGGAAACGTCATGGCGCGCCACCCTCGGTCCGCACGGAGTCCGCAACGCCGAGCACACTGTCCACTGCGGCGCGCGTCCGGTCCGCAGAGTCCGGCCAGAGGTGCGAGTAGGTGTCCAGGGTCTCGGCGGCGGTGGCGTGACCGAGCCGCGCCTGGACCGTCTTCACGGACTCGCCAAACCGAATGAGCATGCTGGCGTAGGTGTGCCGCAGCTGGTGGAAGCGCGTCCCCTCCGGCGCGCCCGCCTCGCGCACGGCGGCGCGCCACCGCTCGCTGAACCATGAGCGGCGGATGGGCGCCCCGGTCGGCGTGGTGAACACGAGCGCCACGGTCTCGGTCCACTCCCGCGACCCGTCGCGGCACAAGATGGGTTGGGGCTCCGGCGGGTACTCCGCGAGGTGCGCCGCCAGCGCGTCGACGGCCACTTGCGGAAGCGGGATGCTGCGGCGTGACGCCGCCGTCTTCGGCGGACCAAGGTGCGGCGCCTCGCGCTGAAGCACGTTGAGGGTCCGGTCCACCCGCAACTCCGGGCGCGCCGAAGGGGGCTGCAAGCCGGTTCGGTCGACCGTGAGTCCGGTGGCCTCCCCGAGCCGCACCCCGGTGGCGGCACCAAGCGTCACGAGTGCCCGCAGCCGTGGCGGGAGCGCGTCGCGTATGGCCGCCACGGCGTCCAGGTCCAGCGGCTCCACCTCGTCGCGCTGCACGCGCGGGAGCTTCACTCCGTCGCATGGGGAGGCGGTGATGCGCCGGTCGCGCACGGCGGCGCGGAAGATGCCCGCGAGCACTCCGTGGACGACGGCCACGGTGCGCGGGGAGAGGTCCAGGCCGCGCACCCACTGTTGGATGTCGGTCGGGTAGATGCTCGCCAGCGGCTTATCCCCGAGGACCGGGTAGACGTGGCGGCGCAGGATGCTCTCCGTCTTCTCGACGGTGGACGGGCGGTGGACCTGCGCGGCGCGCCAGCGCTCCGCGTAGTCGCGCAGCGTCTCGGTG
This sequence comes from Bacteroidales bacterium, assembly GCA_003550725.1. Lineage (GTDB taxonomy): Bacteria > Bacteroidota > Bacteroidia > Bacteroidales > UBA7960 > PUKZ01. Next base: position 1,540 of record PUKZ01000101.1, read on the forward strand.
CCAGCACGCGGGTCGACGTACTGCCCCGTGACGACGGCGGCGGTTTGCTCGTCCACCCAGCGCTGGGCGTCCGTCTTCCGGTCGAAGTGGCGGCAGTGCTCGCGGCCGGACGGGTCGCGGAAGCGGGCGCGCCACTTGCCTGATGCTGCGCGCTTGATGCTGGCCATGCCGCCCCCTACTCGTCACCCGCGCCGTACCACGGGTTATCGGTCAGCGTCCGGTGGATTTCGCGCAACTGACCCTCGGCGCGGTGCCAGGAGCCCATGTCGGCGTGGGGGTCCCGTTCCACTTCGTCGACGACCTCGTGCATGCGCGCGATGGCGTCGTCGGCGCGCTCTAGCCAAGTGTCGACCCGGCGCAGTTGTTCGTTCGTCGCGGACGTGCTCTCGGCCATGAGCCTCCGGGACGTGGCCGCCGCGCCGCGCTGGCCCTCGACGGCGCGGATGGTCTCGCGCAGCTGCCACGGCAGCGCCTCGCGGTAGTAGAACTCGTCGGGGTCGCGCATGGGATGGTCGCCCAGCAGCCAAGCGGCGGCGTCGTCGCCCGCCACGGTTAGCTCCGGGGTGAGCTCGAGGTCCTGGTGGCGCTCCGGCACGAGCAGCCTCCCCGCATGGGTTCCGACCGCATACGCCAGCAGCCACGCCTCGTCCAGGGACACATCGCGCAGCCCCGCCTCGACCTTCGCAAGCGTGCCGCGGGCCAAGTGCCCACCAAGCTCCGCCACCTCGTCGGAGAGCCGCTGGGCGCTCCACCCGCGGCGTTGCCGAGCGGCCTTGAGGCGCCGCCCGAACTGCTGTGAGGGGGTCTCCGTTGTTCCCATGGGGAGCAGCGTAGGGCATTGCGGAGCGCCGCGCAACAACGTGCTACAGTGTGCGCCAGCGGAGCGCAGTGCTCCGCCACGGAGCAATCGGAGGTGCCATGACTGACGCCAACGGCCACCCGCGCTTGATGAGCCCCACGGACGTGGCGGAGACGTGCGGCGTGCCGGTCCGCACGGTCTACAAGTGGCGCGCCAACGGTGACGGGCCGCGAAGCTTCCGCGTGGGCCGCCATGTCCGGTTCCACCCCGACGACGTGGCCGCGTGGCTTGACGCCCAGCGCACCGCTGGCGCGCGATGACGACGCCGGCGCATGAGACGCGCCGCCAGGCGGCGCAGAGACGCCGTGAGGCGCCCACGCGGGGTGAGGGTCGACCGGGCGACGCCAGGCCGCGCACGGGCGACCCCGCAGCGTCTCACGGCCACTGTGAGGGGAGTGGACGATGGCCCAACATGAAGACGCCCCCGAGGGCAGCGGGGGCGCCAGGAAGTCGCGCTGGGTGGCGGGCGACGCCGTGGAGTGTACCGCGCAGGTAGCCCGTGGACCCGCACGAGGGGCGCTTCGGGGTGGCCCATGACGGTGGCCCGCGAGCGGTGCCACGACGTGGTGGAGTGGCGGCGCGCCGTGCTCTCCAGCGGCCTACCGCACGCCGCGAAGGTAGTAGGTCTCGTGCTCCACGAGCACATGACGTGGCGGCGCAATGACCCGCAGGCCGGCGCCCGGTGCTTCCCTGGCTTGGACACGATTGCCCGCGAGGCGGGCACGAGCCGCCGCACCGTCGTCCGCGGACTCGACCGCTTGGACGACGCTGGGTTCATAGAGCGGGTGCGCACTCGCGGTGGACGCGCTTGGGGCGGGGCGGGCGCGTCGAACAACTACGCCGCGACGCTCCCGCAACAGTGACGACATGCCCCGGTTGGCGCTCTCCGCAACAGTGACATTCGTGCACGCCAACAGTGACATTCGTGCACGCCAACAGTGACGACATGTCCCCCGAACAACCACTAACTGAGTATGGAACTACGCCGCATCAAGGCGGCGCCTTCGGCGCGGTGCCCGTGGAGCGCTTGGGCTTGGAAGCGGTGAGGTCCTGGTGGCTGCGGGGTGTGGGGTGAGTGGTGGTTGGACTTGAGCCGCGGAGGTTGTGGTGGCAGCAGCTCTACGTGTTTGGCAACTAAGAGGAACCGGGAAGCAATGGCAGCCCTGCGCGGAGGTTGTGGCATGAGTCGTGGCCCTGGACGCTGGCAGCGGGTCATACTTGAGAAGGTCCA
>PUKZ01000155.1 GCA_003550725.1 Bacteroidales bacterium
AAATTAAATCAGAATTAAAAGCGACATTGCAAATATTTTAGCCCTTGATGCGTAGTTTTGTGGTGGCGGAACCACAGCCTTGAATTTTTCAAACTTTTTTTTCAAGAAAAAAGTTTAAAAGTTTTTTTAAAAAACAAAATAAAAAATTATTTAGTAGAATCAGCTATATGAAATGGTGCTAAAAAAGTTTTAGGGTGTTGCAATGCGTAAAACAGGAGCCTTAATTATAAGAGCTGAAAATGATAATTCGCAAATTTAATTGCGAATTATCATTTTCTTTTAAAGGAATTTAAAACGGGTAAAAAACTTTATTATGCTCTTTTTATTTTCCTGGTTTTAAATATCTTTCAAACCAGTTATACAATTCATCGTACCAGAACAGGGAATTTTGCGGTGAAAGTATCCAGTGGTTTTCATTCGGATAATATACCAGCCTTGCATCAAGTCCCATGTTTTTGTAGATGTTGTATACCAGGAATGCGTGAGCTACGGGCACTCTGTAATCAAGTTCACCGTGTATTACAAGCATTGGTGATTGGAAGTTTTCAGCATACGAAGCCGGGTTTATTTCCTGCATTTGTTCGGTATTTTCCCATGGTGATCCACCATACTGATATTTTCTGTTTGCCGAGTAGTCGGATGCAAACTGCATGTTAAGGTCAAAAACTCCGGCATGGTTTACTAATGCTGCGAAGCGGTCGGTATGTCCTGCAATCCAGCTTACCATGTAACCGCCGTAGCTGCCGCCTGTAGCAGCCATACGATCTTTATCAATATAATCCTTTTCCTCCATATAGTCAGCTGCTTTCATTATATCACGATAAGGCAGGTCAGCATGGTTACCGTGAATGGATTCGGTAAATTCCTGGCCAAAACTTGTTGAACCATGGAAGTTGGGCATTGCCACTACATATCCTGGTGCCGAAAATAGGTGAGCATTCCAGCGATAGTGCCATTGATCACCAAAAGTGCCGTGAGGCCCGCCATGTATCATAAACACAAGGGGGTATTTTTTGTCAGGGTCAAAACCGGGAGGATAGATAACAAACATCTGAATATCTTCGTCGTTAGCTCCTTTGTAAGTAATGTTTTCAACTTTGCCTAAATCTATATTATCGATTTTTTCATCGTTGAAACCGGTGAGCTTTGCCAGGTTATTTCCACCTACATTGATCCTGTATATCTCGGTTGGTTTGTTTAATTCATGTTGAGTAAATATCAATTTGTTATCACCTGCCTTGGTAACACTGTTAGCTGTTCCTCCACGATATATTTCCGTAATATCGCCACCGGCAGACGGTATAGAGAAAAGTGATTTCATTGCTCGATCCTCAGCATGAAAATATATTGTATTACCATTTTTTGACCAGACCCATTGTTCACATGAAAAATCTATATCTTCAGTAATGTTATTGAAAGTTTCGTTATCCCTGTCGTAAATTACCATCTGTACATTATCAGCGTAGAAGTGGTATTTGTTTTGCCTGCCGTAGAGAATGTAGTTTCCATCGGGGCTATATACCGGGTTTAGGTCGTTGGCGGGATTTTCTTCAGTGATGTTAACAATCTCACCGCTACCGTCAGTTTTTAAAAGGTGTATAGCGCTGTTAAGTCTCTCGTGGGGAGGAGGAGTGCTGTTCATTTCTAAAGCTATCTCTTTTCCATCGGGCGATATATCATAAGAAACACTACCACCCATCATGCTGAAATAGTTTGCCGACTCGGGCATCAAATCGGTTACATCTTGGCTTTTGAGATCAACTTTAAAAAGCCTGGGATAAAAACCGTCAGTAAGCCAGCGGTCCCAAAAACGGTAAATGTTGTTTTCGGTGGTTTTTGCCGAAACTTTCGATTCTTCCTCCTCTTGTATCATCTTTTCAAGTTTATCAAAATCGCCTTCGTAATCAGGGTGGATCCTGGCACCAAAAGCAATTTTTTTACCATCCGGAAACCATTTAGGTGTAAAAATACCAACAGGTAAGTCTGTTATTTTTTTTGCTTCACCGCCATCAAGGTTCATTACATAAAGCTGTGGTGGGCCATCATCTCTGCGGCTGGTAAATGCGACCCTTTTGTCGTCAGGGCAAAATACAGGCGAACCATCTTTTCCCGTGAATGTTATCTGCCTTTTTTCCTTGGTATCATTATTCATGAGATACAGGTAACTGCTTGGGCTGTTTTTTTCAATATCATATGTGGTTACCGTAAATATACTCCATTGACCATCAGAAGATACTGTAGGCGCACCTACACGATCCATGTTCCACATGTGCTCGGGCGTAAAAGTTTCCTGTGCCCGGATTGTTGCCGACATAAAAATTGCAACTAAAAAAATGCCTAGCGTAATTAATCTTATTTTTAACATAATTTTGGGTATTTAAGTTTATTTTTTAAAAAAACATATTTTATCATTAAGAGAAAGAAATAGACTATACAAAAATAATTTTTCTTCAGCAAACCATAAATTTTTTGTTATACTTTTTATGGTTGCCTGTCACTAATTATTAATGTGTTTTTTATTTTCAAATTAATTGAAGTTTTATTTCAATTGCCTGAGGTAAAGTTGAATTGTGTTTTCCAGCCCATAATACAGGCTGTCACATATGAGAGCATGGCCAATGGATACTTCCAGCAGATTGGGTACATTTTGCACAAAATATTTTAGATTATCCAAATTAAGGTCATGGCCTGCATTAAGTTCCAGCCCACACTCATTTGCTACTTTAGCGGCTTTTACGAATGGTTCAACTGCTTTTTTTGGGTCTGTGTTATACATGGCTGCATAAGGCTCTGTATATAATTCTACCCTGTCGGTACCTGTATTTGCAGCTTCTTTTATCATTTCCGGGTCAGTTTCAATGAATATAGAGCTTCGTATACCCTGATCTTTTAATTGTGCTATTATATTTTTAAGAAAATCCTTGTGTTTGACAGTATTCCATCCTGCATTTGAAGTAAGAGTGTTAGGAGGGTCTGGCACAAGCGTTACCTGTGCAGGTTTAACTTCATTTACCAGTTTTAAAAACTTTTCCGAAGGATAGCCTTCAATATTAAATTCAGTGGTTAATACAGGTTTAAGTTTTCTAACATCCTGATAACGAATATGCCTCTCATCGGGGCGCGGGTGAACAGTAATTCCTTGTGCACCAAATTTTTCGCAATTGATTGCTGCTTTAACTACATCAGGCAAATTGCCGCCCCTGGCATTGCGAAGTGTAGCTACTTTGTTTATGTTTACACTTAATCGGGTCATATTTTAATTTTTTGTACAAAGCTATAAATAAAAAATGTTTAGCAAAAACCTAAAGGATTAATATGTTATTGAGTTTTCTTATGAAAGCTCAAAATTTTGTTTTAAGATAACTTTTAATTTTACTATACTTTCGGAAATGATTATAGTACAAAGGCTGATACTAAAATAATTGTGTCGGTTTTTTTGAAGTTAGTTAATCTTTGTATCTTCGTTATTAAATAATTACCTAAATTTCTAAATTGAATTTTTATTTCAAAAAAATTGAATTTGTTTACATGTTTAAAAAGAAAAAACTGAAATTTTTACCTGTTTTTCCTTACTAATTCTACTTTTTTATATATAA
>PUKZ01000045.1 GCA_003550725.1 Bacteroidales bacterium
GAACGCTTGTAGCACGCGCCTCTTGTTCCGGAGATCGCTGTTTCGATGACGAACCCATCGTCTTCAAGCAGGCATAGGTGCTTTCATGCTGTATTCTCACTGGTACGAGCACGTTCAGCAAGTCGACTGACTGGCTGTGGTTTATACGTTTGTTTGATGATTTCGCGGACGCGCTCGAATGGTGTTGTTTCCTCGACCCACTTGCGTTCGACCTGCTCGTTGATGTCTGTTGGTGTCTCGGTGGGCATTATTTACTTCGACAAGAGCTAAATATATTATCCTTTGGAGTGCCATTTTGAGCACTATTGAGCTGATAGTGAGTCTGTTGGTCGACTGGAGATCGGATCTGTGGTACACAGGCTCCACCGTGTCGAGTATTGTCAAGTCAACTGGCTGTGCGACGTACAATACGGAGCACCTCCTTGTACCTGGTCGAGTGTTTGGCGGATGATGGATCACTTTGAGAGTCTTCGGGTTGTGGTTTCCACTCTGAGTGTGTCGACACCGTCGCAGGTGCTTGTTGTCGCATCTATGTTGTCCTGGCCACTAGCTCGAATATGCTGGTTTGAGGTAGACATATAGCTCACAAATGGTCCTCGGGGCCTAACTCACAACAGAAGAGATTGCTCACCCACTAACAATTTGTAAGTACTAGCATGAGTAGGGGCATGGGATTGAAGCCTGTTTTGAGTATCTGCACAAATTCAAAAAACGCCATATGGCAGTGGATTACCGCCATCAGACTGCGACTTATAATAACAATAACAATGGAATCCCTACTGGTGGGTGGGTGTGAGCAAAGCCAAATAGGCCCCAGCACGGAGGCAAGAATACCCTACGTACAGTCGACGGTGGGCTGGCAGACGCGATCTGGTTTCCAGGACTTCATACGAAACACAGCAACCAAGCGACAATGAAAGAGTGTTCTGGATGTTGGAATACAACTAACTAATTCGCCAGTGGTCCCTACAGTTGATTCTTAGTATCTGTCCAGCAGACACCTCGGCCCGAAAATCGTACTCACCACTCACGGGTGATGTCGTACAAAGAACACAGACACTCACACAAAGTAGTTTGTCTGAACCTCGAGAGAACGTAACTCGAAATACTATTCGCAATTCTAACAGATAGTATGAAATTCAAATCATATTCTATTCTCTATTTCGAGCGACACTCATTCAATCTGGGATTGTCGACATTCACTAACATATCAAAAAAAATGCGCAATCACTAACACACCAGAAAAACATAACTTAAATACAATTTCTATTTAGACATCATTTCCAAATTTCATCCCCACTCCTTTCAGAAGTAGATTGGACTCGTTCAGAATATATTATAATAATTTAACTGGTTCTGTTGTCGACTATACTCCTACGTATCTCAGTGAAAATATCACCACTGTAATTGCGGCATACATAAGACCATAACATTACTAAAAATTTATGTATCTGGGTTTCGACCTCGAGTTGTTCCTGAATAGAAAGTTGATTTGTAGTTTCTGCTTGGCTCCGTCCTGGAAACACCTTCTCCAATTACCCCCTACTGGAGTACCCCCTTGTTATTGTTATTATAAGTCGGTATTTCGTGGGGGTACTGTGCTTCCGTCTATGGGTTTTCATTCGGAGTGCCGGTACTGTCTATTTTGCCCATATTGATGGGGTTACTTATGACCATACTTGGCGTTGAGGTATTGATATCGCTTCGAGTCTTTTCTGCGATTGGAGTATCTGCCCAGATTTAAAAATATATACTCAAATTGATTAATATAGAAAATAGACCACGCATTCTAGTTGGTGAGCTCGCAGCCTCAATATTTTTTATAGTTTTTCCACCAATATTTTATTAAATATATTCTTAAAAGTAATAAAAATATGGCAGTTAAATAAGTTATAAAACAAATCATGGTCGTTTTGAGATTAGGTTACTTGGACTGAAGTCGACTGAATGGTTGGTGTGGCACTGTCTCCCTCTCATGAATCAAAACAAGTCTGACATTAGTACGACTATGTCGTAGTTCTTATCATCCGTGAAATTTTAATCAGAAGAAATATAAATGCCTTGAGAGACCTTCACACTAGTTAATGATTCTCGAACATACCGAGATTGAGGGTGGGTGGGAGTGAGTGGGACAACAAAGGCTCCGTAGTCGACCATATTTGTGGTCTATCCGACGGGTTCGTTGTTGGGATTCCAACCGGTATACTACCGAGCGGAGTTCCGCCAACTGATGTTTCTCAATACAGCGGGGGTTTCTACGCATCCTGTAAGAGAGACGTTTGTATCTGCTCACGACACCCATCAGTGGCTTCATATTGTTCCCCCAGGAGTCTCTGATCCAGATGTACAGTTTGATGGGCCACTGACTAGGATTCTTTCAGCATTCATCAAAAGCGCATGTGACCCGCCAGCACTGGCTGGCGTCGATATACTCACCTATCCTGGCGGCTATCATCGATCGTATTTGCTCCGGCCACTTCCATTAGCCTTCGTTGACGGATCGATGGTTGCAAAACGGCTTTCTGAGAGGGCCGATCTATCAGAGCTTGTTGAAAACGGTGTCGACCCCGCAATGGCTGGGTTTGCAAAACGTGCTGAACGGGAGTTAGTTAATCGAATTGGCCTTGAGGTCGTAAATATTGATACGACACCGCTTGGAAAGACACCTGGGACTACACTCCGGTTTGTGTCACCAACTGAGGCTCCCGATGTCTCATGGGATCGCAATCAATCGGGCTCGTTCAATGAGTATCTGAGCGTCTTGCAGCGAAAACAGATTCCACATTTTGGGCGAACCATCATCGGTCGTACAGAGGCCAACACATTCGCGGTCGAACAACAGGTCGGTCTGTTTGGACAAGACAATCGCTGTCTGTATACTGGGGATCTCGCTCGTATTCTTCGTGGTTCTGAGGCATCCGATCTGGCATCAAACTTCCATCTCTCAACGTTGCGTTCGAACCTTGAGGTGTTGGCAGAAACTTCAGTGCGTATCAGATTGGGAACGCCAGCCACACCTACGGCTGAGAAGCCACTGCATGGGGGCGTATTTGAATATGACCGCCGCGCGGACGCTGCGGTTGGTGATGCTGCCTCTATGATTCTTACCAGTGGGAGTGAGTATGATCGACTGTTCGGTCGACTCACAGATCCCAGTGGCCTCCGAGAGGCATACGAGACGCTTGGCGTTTCACCGACACTTGAGATTCCACCACGGCTTCTCCCACAGTTTCTTGGGCTTGTCCCGAACTACGGCGGTACTACTTGGAAGTATCAGGCTCCCGGTCGCAGGATTCCATTGTTTACCGAACGGATGGTTATTCGGTCCGCAAGCGGGACAGACAATATCTCGCCGGCTGTCTCTGCGTCTACCTCACAGTCGTCGACTTCGATCGCAACAACTGATTTTGCGGCTACCGTTATCCAGCGGTTACAAGAGTATGGTGATACGGTTTCAAATCGTACTCACCCATCGGTTCCTGTCGAATCCTACACCAGAGAGACGCCCTCTGGAGAGACTGAACCGCTGATTATTGGGACTGGCAGAACACTCTCAAAAGGGCCGCTCGTTGCTGCGGCTGATGGGGTGTC
>PUKZ01000027.1 GCA_003550725.1 Bacteroidales bacterium
TAGTAGTGCCTAATAAAAACTTGATAAAAAAGTTTGAAAAAATCAAGGCTGTGGTTCCGCCACCACAAAACTACGCATCAAGGGCTAAAATATTTGCAATGTCGCTTTTAGCTTTGATCTGTTATTGTAAGTGTTTAATCTGTATTATATCTTTTATACTTTTCCATAATTTTATGGAGCGACTTCAAATATTTTTTAACGCCCTTTTCGCTTGTTTTGTAGGTGTCTTCACCAAAGGCCGGAGGACGGTTTTAACCAACTTTGGTATAAAAAATCAAACTTATTAAGATTTTTAAAATCAATTTACTATAAATCTATCTCCAAAACCTTATCGCATTTACGCCGGTGCATCTCGACGTTTGAGCAGGCCTGCACGCCGCTGCTTTCAGCGTACTGCGACGCTTGCAAAGACATGCTTCGTGGCACGGCTTGATTGGTAAGATATTTAAAAGATTTTGTAATAATAAAAGAACCGGTATCAAAAGTAAAATTAATCCAACAACTCGACGAAAAAGACCGAAGTACCGTCTTTAAAAAATTGATACAATGCTTACTAAAAGAAAGTTTAAAGAGTTTTTTCAGAAGAATGTGACTGCACTTTAACTAACTATTTTTCAACTCATACCACTTACTTATATTATTATTTATTATTTAGTTTATGTGGTAGGTTTTACAATGTTAGTCTCTTTAACTAAAAATACAATTATTCTATAATAACTTATAATGATACATTCATCAATAAAGAACAACATATTAAAATAAATATAACACCAATAATAATCTGTTTTAATTCATATGCAGCATGATCCGCAAAATCATCACTTTTTGGACCAATCCAGATTTCCCTGAACGTTTTTATTTTTTTTCTTATTAACAGAGAATAAAAAGCATCAAACACCCATAGTACTAATACGCCAAAAAATCTGAATATAAATGCGCCATAAATCATAATTAAGTTAATTTATTGATTAAAATTGTCAGGATGCATCAAAATAGGTGATACAACAAATGGAGGATAAACCCTTTTAAATGTATTATTATTTCTTATTGGGACATTATATTTTCTAATATTTAGTCCTCGTTGTTGGTGTGGTAATTTTAGAACACTATTACCTTTGAATTTTTTACTGTATTGTGCAGCATTAATAGGCTTATTTCCTATGCCTAAAAACTTTGATGTTTTCCCCCATGGAAAAATTGTGGTTAAAGTATTTATACCTGCATCTGTAATTTCTGCAGGATTAACTCCTGCTCTATTAAGACGTCTTGCTTTTGATGGACCTAATAATAAACTTGAACTATAAACCATAGCATCATCAAAAACATTATATATTACTTTTAGCCTAAATTTTATTATTTCTTCTTCTGGAAATTTGCTATCTGAATATAGATATTCTTCAAATTGACCAAATATATTTGGTTCATATGGTTTAATCAATCCTTGAAAAGATTGTGAAATACTATTATTATCATTTTTATCCAACTCTAATGCAGTATTATCTATATTTGTCAATGTTTTATCTGATCTGATTTTGGAATCAACTGCTCCAGAATAACTACCATCACCAAAATAATAATATTCATAGGTACCTGGTATCAAGCTTTCACCATAAGCTCCCCTGGGTGTATCTTTCTGCATCCCATCAGGATCAATAAACCTTATCGGATTATTTTCAACATATGCATAAGGTGATGTATTGTAATAATCTACCGCCAAAGGATCCACCACATGCCACCTGGCAATTTCCGGATCATAGAATCGTGCTCCATAATCATACAAATTACTAAAGATTTTATTTAACATGGTTTGATAATATGAAGATAGTTAAAAATCATTTGTTTTTTTTAAAAACCTACTACTCATCCAACCAAAAGAATAAAATAATGATGTATCCTCCAGGTTTCTGGACCCAGGTTGCGTAATAATACTCTGATGGGTTTTTTCGTTGTTTATTATTACCACAAACCACCAAATACGACCTGTTTGATCAGTTTCTTCGCTAATGGCAAAACCTCTAGCACCAGCGTTATATTTACCTATAACATTTCCTGTTATGTTTAAAAACGGGTAATATTTATCATCTTCAATTTTGGGGCTTAATCTTAAATTGTAAGAATTATTTGTTACCTTGAAAGGTACTGGCTTACTGAAGAATGTGGATGGAAGTTTAGTTTCTTTCACACTCCAATAGGATATGGATTCGACAAAATCAATTTTTTCATTAAACAGTACAGGGAAAAAAACTCTGTATCCTTTTAAAATACCACCACAGCAAGTTTCATCGTACAAAACAATGGAATTTGGCAATAAAGGGTATAACTGTTTAAAATCTATTATTATACCAAATTCATCAAAAACCTTTTCATATTCTCCATTTTCATTTAATTGAAAAATTAATGTACGTTCGGAGTCTGTCCCTGCATCACCAGAATAAAAGATTTCATATTTTCCATTAAAATTATAATCAAAAAAACGAAAATTCTTAGCTTTATCTTCCAGAATATTATTGGACTTCAGAAAAATCAACAAATCATCATCTATAGTCTCAATAGTTTTAATTTTTTCATCTTGTGGAATTTTCGCTTCGTATTTGCTCCATTTAAGGTTTTTTGAGAAAAAATCATATTGAGCCTTGCATTCTAAAGATGGCAAAAAAAGTATAATAAAAAAAACACATAAAAGGGGAATGTTCATTTTTTTTTTCATAGTACTAATGGTTTAAAACTTATGTTATTGTGGACTCGGTTTTCGTTCCTGCCTTATATACATCTCTTGATTCTTCAAGATATTAATAATCTCTCGTAAAACAGGGTGTGATGATCCTTGTCTTCTTTTTTCTGGTGCAGTATCATTAATTGTAAACTCTTCTAGTTTACTTCCTTTAAAAGTTTTGTGCAGGATATCTGGGTTTTCTTCCTTTGGTCTATAGAATCCAGCTCCATAGTCTTCAAACCAATCAAGTGAATATTTCTCTCGCACTACTTCACTAATATTATTGTATTCAGTTGCATGAATAATTGTAACCATTTTCGATTCACTATCATATGATTCTACAATGCCAGTATGCCCTACCCAAGCAAAAATATCTCCAGCTTCAGGTGTATTACTTTTTATAAAAACCTCTTTATTACTAAAAAAATCTACTAATAAAGATGTGTTTTTCCATTGAACGCCATTGGTGATACCGTCACCGGCTAAAACTCTTGAAACAAGTTCCGAGCAATCCATATATTGTAAAGCTTTTGCAGAATTTGCAGTTCTTAAATAGGATGTATATTCCTTTTTATAAGGTGTTCCAAGATTGCTATAGGCGATTCTAATCCTATCAAGTGGTCCTAAACCATTCCAGTCAATATACCTTACCGGATTATTCCCTGCATACACAAATGGACTCTGAAAAGAATAATCTTCTGTCAACGGGTCAAGTGTGTGAAACCGTGCAATTTCCGGATCATAAAACCGTGCCCCGTAATCATACCAATTCAACCCAAAATCATCCTGCAGTTCTTTGGAGTTGTAAAGGTATCGGTTGGTTAAATTTTCGCCGGTGCCCTCGTTTGATGACATGTCGCAAATAAGCATACCAA
>PUKZ01000177.1 GCA_003550725.1 Bacteroidales bacterium
CGGAGAGCAGCATCGGCGTGCCGGAATGGTCGGTATCAAGGCGATGGCACGGCATCGCCTTGCTTAAAGGCCGCAGAAGATTATCAAGACCTGTCGTCGGGTCGGTACGGCGAACGGAGGATCGATGAGAAACCTACAAAACACACTGAACAGCGTGCTTGTTGAAGGCTACATCGCTGACCACAAGATCGCCATGAACGCCGACGGTGAGTACGGTGTTGATATGCTCGGAGTTCGTGTTTCCCGCAATCCGGAAACCGAGGAGATCGAAACCCGGGCGATGCGCTTCCATGTCATCGGCATCGGCAAGGTTGGCGAGCAGCTTGCAGACATCGGGCGCTTCGGGCTGAAGATTCGGTTTGTCGGGCGGCTCGACACTGTGGGTTCGGGCGCGGTGATTGTCCGCGCGGAGCACATGGAGCTTCAGCAGGCGCACCGCTCGCTGAGCGAGACCGAGATGAAAGAGCTTCTCGATCTCGAGTTCGCGTCCCAGCGGACGATGGTTGAGGCGTAGCGCGGAATGGGTATTCAGCTACCGAGCCGGGGCGGTTATTCCCCGGCCGCGATCACGGTTCGCGAGAAGCTCATGGCAACTATCCGGGAAATCCGGAATGTTGCCACAGGACAGGGAACAACACTGCGGGCGGTGCGGCTCGGGCGGGTGCTGATCGCTCGCACGAGTGGGGTGGTGCCGATTTGCGTTTCGCTGTACTACCGGCACCTGATAATCAACTTCGTCCCCGGGCGGTTGGGGGTCGGCATTTTCTATCGCGCGAGGAGGTAGCATATGGCACGGGATGAGCAGCAGGTTTCGGTGGAGAGGGCGCAGGATGACTTCGTTGAGCTCGCCAACGAGGCGGTGCGGCTGTGGCGCGATGTGGAGGAGTTTCTCGTGCAGGCGCAGGAGCGACTGGATCGCGCGAAGATTAGCTCGGCGTGCGAGGCGTCGATGCTGATAACCCAGGCGCGAAAGTGGCTGCGGTAGCCGCCGGCAACACGGCCCGTGTCCCCACCCCGGACTCCGGAGAAAAGCTCACAGCGGCGCGTGAGGGCTCTCAGACGGCCTTTTCGGCCTAAAGTGGGGTGTAAGTACCCCGCGCCCGAAAAGTCGCTCTCAGGGCCATTTTGAGGCGATAGGGGCCGCCTCGGGCAGGCTTATGGGGGTACGAGCGGGGTGGATGCATGGGTTGTGGTGAGTGCAAGATAAAAAAACGGCATCAGCTCTTCATTTCTAGGGGGGGTACCCCCCTAGAAGTGTGATGCCGGGGTAGCTGATGCGGCATCAGATGTTCATTTCTAGGGGGGTACCCCCCCTAGAAGTGTGATGCCGCGAGATATTGGAGATTTGGCAAATCTATATTGTGAGGGAAATTATGAGTACAGACAGCAATCAGGACGACCATAAGCAAAAACGCCCCTTCGAGCCTTGGGAAAAGCGACAAATCGCGATCTTGGTGATGGCTGGGATTTTATTCGCGATCTTGTGGGCGCCCTGGCGTTGAAGGCCTATAGCAGGTTGCTGGGGCATGAGTAATTGTGATAGGTTTTTGCAGTTACTCATGCCTTCGAAGAGTACGTTGTGCTGTTCGATTGCGGCGTAGGTTTCTTCCTTTTTGGCCCGTGGGGTGTGCTCCGGTTAGTCGCTGTATATCCCCCCCACGGGCCCCTTCCTCCCTCTGATGGGCTCCGGGGGGCTCGGCTTCCGAGCCCCCTCTTTGAATCAGGGTAAAAGCTCTCTGAAGGGTTTAGATTACAATCGCGGCGGTAGGCCCAAGAAACGGCTGGAGGGGCGCGTGAGGGCTCACAGACGGCTTTTTCGGCCTGAAGTGGGGTGTAAGTACCCTGGGGCCGAAAAGTCGCTCTCAGGGCCGATATGCGGCGATATTGGCCGTTTCGAGCCGGAGGAGCCCACACAGAGCTCCGCAGGCGCGGGCCGCCTCGGGCCGCCCTATTCCGGGCCGCCTGCGGCGGCCTTTTTGCGAGGGCGGCCGCGTGGGCGCTTCATCCGCGGCCGGGAGAGATCGGAGCGGGCGGTGAAGAGCTCCCACGCGCGGGCCTGCAGTGCAAAGACTCCGGCGGTCTCGCCGAGTTCGAGCTTGGCCTGAGACTGCGCTTCGCCCCACGCTTCGGGGTTCGCTTCGATCAGCGCAGTATCGGGATCCTGAGCCGGTGGTTCGCTCACCCGACGCTCGGCAGTGGTGTCGCGGCAGTGAAATCTAAGCTTCGAGATTTTATTCCCGCGGTAATATTGCTGGTAGGAAATCTCGATGCCGAGCTCGGCGGTGTGGATCGCTTTGATCGAGCGATTGAGCACCGCTTTTCGGAAATCGGCTGTTTCGCGATACGCTTCCGCCGGGACACAGAGTTTCTCGCGGAGCTCTTCGATCGTGTAGTCGGCGAACCACTCGGCCGGAGCGTTGCCACCGTTGCCACGGTGTCCCCGGTGGCTCATCAGGAGTTCAAAAATCCGCACCGCGTAGATCGAGCGCAGGCGGGCAAACGCGGTGAGTTCTAAGCGCTCGTAGGCGGTGCGGAACTCCTGAAGCAGCGGGGCGAGCTTTGGGTTGAAACACATTTCGACGGTGTTCTCGTCGCCGTCATAGGTCACTTCGGTGAACCATGTGTAAACCGTAATCCGCTCGCCCCCCGGGAGTCGGGTCTCGAGGATGAGCTTCTGATCCGCGGCGTTAAGCACCGCCTCGCGGATCATGTCGTAGGATTTGTGACCCCGATCCATCTCGAGAGCTTCCAGCGCTTCGCGCGTGCTGAAGCTTACGGTGAGGTCGTTCAGATCCTGAGAACGCATGCGTGCGCAGGCGAGGGCAACCAGCCGGCGCATGACGATCGGCATGGTGTATTTCGCCTGCGAGATCTCGTTGTGCTGGAGCACAAACTCTTTCTTTTCCGGGTTCCTTTCCGCCATTTCGACGCTCCTTTCAGTCGCTATAATGGCGGAAATCTATCTGGATATGGATTTAGTGTCAAGTCCATCTGCACGGGAAAAGTGTCCAGGTCGCACGGGAAAAGTGTCCAGGTCGCACGGGAAAAGTGTCCAGGTAACCCCTTTCAGATCCTTACAGCGTAGCATTTTAGAGGCCGTAACATCATAGAACATCATAGAACAACACTCTTCTGAGCAAAAATCCCACGTTTTGAGAACTACAGGCGTAGCTCCTCGTGTGGTATTTTTTAGTATCGGGCATTCGGCGCCCCTCGGCTCCGCCCTGATCGGGCTCCGCCGAGCCCCGCGGCCCGCCCTGAGTCGTCGGCCTTCGGCCGTTAATTCGGCTCAGAGAAATGGCACGCCTTGCTCTCCGCGTTCCCCTCCTGCGCTGGTCTGCGCCCAGCTCCGTCGGCAAGGGCCGGGTCGAGTCACCGGATATACGCTTCGCCGCTTTCCTCGCGAAGAAGAGTCGCAAGGAGGGGCTGCGGGAGCGGCTGCAGCTATCCGGTGAGCCCGTTGACCCGGAGAGCAGCATCGGCGTGCCGGAATGGTCGGTATCAAGGCGATGGCACGGCATCGCCTTGCTTAAAGGCCGCAGAAGATTATCAAGACCTGTCGTCGGGTCGGTACGGCGAACGGAGGA
>PUKZ01000096.1 GCA_003550725.1 Bacteroidales bacterium
AGTAAAAAATAAAACTAGACAACAAATGACATTTAGACTTGTTTTCATAACATTTTTTTTTAAATATCCAAATTTTATTATTAAAAAAATCATTCTATAATATTTATCATTTTGATTATATATTTTTTTAAGTTTGCGTAATTTTAAAGTTTATTAAATAATAATTTGTATGCGAATTGATAGAATACCTCAATCAAAAGTTGAAAAGCTGGATACTTCACCGGTTGACCTTACACTTATGGAACCCTTAATAGAAAAGCACCGCCACAAAAAGGGTAATATGATACCGCTTTTGCAGGGAACTCAGGAGATATATGGTTATATACCACATGCTGCTTTTTTGAAGCTTAACAGTGAATTAGGGCTTGAACTTAACGAAATGTATGGTGTAGCTACTTTTTATGCTCAATTCAGGTTACAACCCGTTGGTAAATATATGATTAAGATGTGTCATGGTACAGCTTGTCATGTTCAGAATGTATCAACAATAACAGATGCTTTGCTTGATCATCTTGAAATAAATGATGGTGAGACCACCGGTGATGGGTTGTTTACTTTAGAAACGGTTGCTTGCGTTGGTTGTTGCTCTCTTGCCCCTGTTATGATGATTGATGATGATACACATGGCAAACTTAGTCCCAAAAGTGCACTGAAAGTAATTAGAAACATCAGGCGAAGTAATGAAAACGGGAATAGCAATAAAACAGGGCAAACCTGATAATGGCCTGGTTTTAAACAACAAAAATGTTAATATGATTCTTTACATCTGTATTTATCTGTGAAGACATTTTATTATTTATAGAATATTAAAATGACCAACGATTTTTTTTAAAACATCTGATAATATAACTATACGTTAAAGCACTAAAGTAATTAAATATTTTATCTTACTGAAAAATAAGTTAAGAAATGAATAAGACAACAACTGTAATTGTAGGCCTGGGATCATGCGGGCTAGCTGCCGGAGCCGGAAAGACTTATGAAGAGTTTAAGCGTATCAGGTCGGCAGATAAGTTAGATTTCAACATCAAACAAACAAGTTGCATAGGCATGTGTTATCGCGAGCCCCTGGTTGAAGTGATTGATCAATGGGGTTCTAACATATATGGAGAGGTGGACCTTAAACGTGTTGATGAAATAGTTGAAAGTCATATCAAAAATTTTTCACCTATACACGAATATATTGTTTCATCTGACAAGCAGAATGGTATTGATGAAGATTTTTTTAAAGGCCAGGTTAAAATAGCTTTGCGCAACTGCGGGCATATTGATCCTGAATCTATAGAAGATTATGAGGCTAAAGAAGGCTATAAGGCAATAGAGAATATTTGCAGTAAGTCTATTGAGCCTGAAAAGGTGATACAAATGGTTATGGATTCGGGTATCAGGGGTCGTGGTGGAGGTGGTTTTCCAACAGGTATGAAATGGAAGTTTGCCCGTAATAATGAATCTGACAAAAAGTATGTTATTTGCAATGCTGATGAGGGAGACCCCGGTGCTTTTATGGACAGGTCGCTTATTGAAGGTGATCCGCACAGCATTTTGGAAGGAATGATTATTTGTGGCTATGCTACAGGTGCCGATGAAGGTTATATATATTGCAGGGCAGAATACCCCCTGGCTATCAAAAGGCTTGAAATTGCAATAGAACAAGCCAATAAGAAGAACTACCTCGGTAAAAATATTTTCGGTATAGAGGGTTTCAATTTTCAAATTCATGTTAAAGAGGGTGCAGGAGCATTTGTTTTTGGTGAGGAGACCGCACTTATTGCATCTATTGAGGGCCAGCGTGGTATGCCGCGCCGGCGACCCCCATTTCCGGCTGAACGTGGCTTATGGAAACATCCGACCAATATTAACAATGTAGAAACATTTGCCAATATACCATGGATAATCTTTAACGGAAGTGAAAATTATGCTCAATATGGTACAGAAAAAAGTAAAGGTACCAAAGTATTCGCACTAACGGGAAAAATCAGACATGGTGGTTTAGTGGAAGTGCCAATGGGAATTACTATAAAAGACATTGTATATAATTTGGGAGGTGGTATTATAGATGACAAAAAATTTAAAGCTGTTCAGTTGGGTGGGCCTTCGGGTGGATGCATACCAGAATATTTGTCACATACTAAAGTTGATTATGATTCGGTAAATGAAACCGGGGCAATTATGGGTTCAGGCGGTATGGTTGTGATGGATGAAACAACTTGTGTTGTGGATATTGCAAAATTTTTCCTCGATTTTACACAAAATGAATCTTGCGGCAAATGTACTTTTTGCCGGATTGGAACCAAGCGAATGCTGGAAATATTGACGCGCATAACCGAAGGGGAAGGTGAAGAAACAGATATAGAGCTCCTTGAAAACTTAGCTCATACCATAATTGACAGCTCCCTTTGCGGGTTGGGGCAAACAGCTCCGAACCCGGTACTTACTACACTCAAATATTTCAAGGATGAGTACGAAGCACATATCCGCGATAAAAAATGCCCTGCATTGAAATGCAAAAAACTGTTGACCTATGAAGTAATAGCTGAAAATTGTACAGGTTGCATGGTGTGTGCGAAAGGCTGCCCGGTAGATGCAATAGAAGGGGAAAAAAAGGAGCCGCACTTCATCAACCAGGATATATGCACAAACTGTGGCTTATGTTACACAAAATGTAACTTCGATGCCATAAAGCTTAGTTAAAATATTAAAGAGTGCCAGGCTTAAACTTAACTATATAATTTTACTGACAAAGCAAATTTTTTTGATAAAACTATAATAAACAAAAACATACACATGTCTAAATTCAACATAATATTAAATGAAAAGATTGTAGAGGGTTATAACGGCGAAACTGTTCTTCAGCTCGCAGGGCGACAAGGAATCGAAATACCTACATTGTGTAATGACCCGCGATTGGAGCCTTTTTCCTCATGCTATTTATGTGTGGTTGAAATTGAAGGTATGCGTGGTTTACAGCCTGCCTGCTCAACCTACTTAAAAGAAGGCATGAGAATTAAAACCGATAATGAGCGTATTTCAAATTCTAGACGGTTTGCATTGGAGTTGATTGCAAGCAATCATTATGCTGATTGCGTTGCTCCATGCCGTGAAGAATGCCCTGCAGGTGTTGATGTTCAGGGTTATATAGCATTGATAGACCAGGGATTGTTTAATGAAGCAGTAGGACTGATAAAACAAACCAACCCTTTGCCCGCTATTTGTGGCCGGGTATGTGTAAGGCCTTGCGAAGTGGCTTGCCGCCGAAACTTACTCGAAGATGTTGGTGTAGGTATTGATTATTTAAAAAGATATACATCAGATAAGGATTTGCAATCCAAAAATCAATATACGCCAAAAGTTAAAGCTGCTACCGGAAAAAAGGTTGCAATTATTGGAGCAGGTCCCGGAGGGCTAACTGCAGCATACTTTTTGGCATGTGAAGGGCATAAGCCTGAAATTTTTGAAGCCAGTCAGCACGCCGGCGGAATGCTGCGATATGGAATACCTCCATACCGGCTTCCAAATGATGTTATTGATAAAGAAGTTAAGGCCATTACCAAACTGGGGGTAAAAATACATTATAATAAAAAACTTGGTGATAATCTTAGCTATAAAGATTTAAAAAACAAATTTGACAGCGTTATTCTTGCTATTGGTTCACAAAAAGGAACTAATATAGGATGTGAAAATGATGATGCGGGCAATATTTTTTCCGGCATAGATTTTTTGCGAAATATGGAGGTGACCGGTCAGCAGTATGATTTTTCGGGGAAGAAGGTTGCGGTAATTGGCGGAGGGAATACAGCCATGGATTGTTGCCGTACATCTATGCGTTGTGGCGCCGATGAAGTTATGGTACTATACCGGCGCACAGAAAAGGAAATGCCTGCCAACCCCATAGAAATTCATGAATCTAAGCTTGAAGGTATAAAATACATGTTTCTTACAGCCCCGGCAAAAGTCAATAGCGACGAAAATGGAAATGTAAAGTCTCTTACCTGCTTTAAAATGAAACTTGGCGAACCCGATGCATCAGGAAGAAGACGGCCTGTTAAAATTGACGGGTCTGAATTTGATGTTGATGTTGACTACATACTTGCTGCTATCGGCCAAAAAACGGTAGTAAATTTTATAGATGATATTAATAAATATTCCGAATCAGAGCTTAAGCTTAATAAATGGGGTGATATTGATGCCGATTCAAATACTTTACAAACTTCTATTCCATCTGTATTTGCCTGTGGTGATGGAGTGACAGGCCCGGCAACATTAATTGAAGCTATTGCCCAGGGAAGATTAGCTGCACATAGTTGCAACCTTTTTCTCAATGGTGAAGAGGTTAAACCTTTGCCAAAGGAGTTTCTCAGTAAAAAAGATAATTTTAAAGAACAAAAAAAGGAAGATTACAAAGATTGGTTTCCTAAGAAAAAGCGTAGGGAGATGCCCACTCTTAAGCCTGAAAACCGGGGAAATTTTCATGAGGTTGAACTTGGCTATACTGATGAAGATGCTAAGCAGGAAGTACAAAGGTGTCTTGAATGTGGATGTTCAGAGCTTTATTACTGCGACCTGAAAAAATATGGAGATAATTATAATGCTGATCAACACTCATTTTTAGGTGATTATAAGGAGTACCCGGTTGACTTTTTACATCCTTATGTTGAAATAGATAACAATAAATGCGTATTATGCGGGCGATGTATTAGAATATGCAATGAAGTAGTTGGTGCCAATTCTTTAGGATTTATAAACCGGGGGTTTGAAACATATGTAGCTCCAAGTTTAGACGGTAAACTTTCTGATACCAAATGCGAATCATGCGGGCTGTGTATCTCAACTTGCCCTACGGGAGCCTTAACTGAAAACGCCCCTTTTAAACCGGGCCCGGTTAAAAATGATTGTTTTAATACTATATGTAATTACTGTTCTGTTGGTTGTGAAATAAGTTTGCATCACAAAGCATCCTTTTTTAACAGGGTTGAAGGTTCTGAGGGATTGATAAATAAGGATAGCAACATTTGCAGGTATGCAAGGTTTGGATACAGGTATCTTAATGATAGAAGCCGTATAACAAAACCATGGTTGAAAAAGAATGGTAAATTTAAAGAAATATCTTTCGAAAAAGCATTTGATTTGATAGCTGAAAAAATTCAAAATGTCAGTCCGGATGAAAATGCTTTTTTTGGCGGTGCAAGGCTTACCAACGAAGAATTATTTATGATCCATAAACTGGCAAACGAAGGGGTAAAAACAGCTAATGTAAGTAGCTTCCTTTATGATGGCCAGGGAAGCGGTTACCAAAACAGCTCATACCTCAATATGGCTTTTGACCGGCTTAATGATGCCCAACGAATATATATTTTAGGATCCGAGCTCAATTATGAAAATGGGGTGGTCAATTTTGATGCTTATAACAGCTCGTATATAAATGATATACCAATTGAGCTTATTACAACTCAAGCTGATAACCGTATGGCGCATAAAGCTAATAAGGTGCATAATGTAAAATCATATTATCATTTTGTTAAAGCACTAAATCATTACCTGGTAAGTAACAAAATGTATAATCAGGCTTATTTGAATAATTGTAATGGTTTTGAAGATTATTGTAAACATATTCTTTCTGAAAATTTTGAAAAATTGCTCGATAAAGCGGGTTTGAATTACAATGATATCAAGGAGTTTTGTAATAATTATATAAAAGAAGATAAAGCGGTTATAATTTTTGGCGAGAAAAATATATCACCAAATGCCTGCATTGAGATCAAAAACCTGGCTATGATAACCGGTAAGTTAGGTAAGACTTCATCGGGCATTATTGCTTTGAAAGAAAAGAACAATTCGCAGGGTGTATTTGATATGGCACTTTGTGCACCATTTATCGGCGAAAAAGAGCAGGAAATACAAAGTAAAGTGGTTAATAATAAAAACCTACTGGATATGGTTGCACAGAATAAGATAAAGAACATTTTTATTTTTTGTGAAGATCCGGCTGGTTGTGCATCAGATCCCAAAAATGTTAAAAGTACTTTGAAAAAGGCTGATTTTTTAGTAGTACAGGATTACTTTGTTACTGATACCGTTAAGGAATGCGATCTTATATTACCGGCATCTTTGCATTTTGAAACCGGTGGAAGTTTTACCAATACACAAAAATTTATACAGCAATTTAATGCTAAATTCAAAAGTCCTGTAAAAAAATCAAATTTTGATCAATTAGGTTTGCTTCAAAAAGCGTTTGGGATAGAAGAAGTGCCTTCAACACCTGATGACGCATTTAAAGAGATAACCAAAATACTTAAAAAGTTACCTGAAAATAATAACAAAAAACTGATTTATACAAGCAGCGACAACTACAGCAGGAAGTTTAATCACGGGTGTGATTGCCTGGTAAAGAGGTTTGACAAGGAATTTGAAAAAGCATTCAGGTCTTAACGCTGTTTTGTGTAAATTAGTTTTGGTGATCTATTAAGCAATTAAATTTTAACCAAAAACAAAAAGCTTGTAATATGGAAAAGTTCAATTCGGTTAATGAAATATTGGATTTTGCTATGAAGTCTGAACAGGAAGCTGTAGATTTTTACAATGACCTTGCTTCAAAGATGAAAAATCCGGAGATAAAAGCCACATTTTTGCAGTTTGCCCGTGAAGAAGTTGGTCATAAAGCTAAGTTGCAAAAAATAAAAGATGAAGGTATTTTTGAAATGACCACAGAAGAGATTTCTGATCTCAAAATAGCCGATTACGTTGTTAAAGCTAAACCTTCGCCGGATATGAGTTATGAAGAAGCCCTGGTAATCGCAATGAAAAAAGAAAAGGCTGCTTACAAACTTTACAGCAACCTTGAAAAACGCACCGATAAACCGGAGCTTAAAAAAATATTTCATGCTCTTGCTATTGAGGAATCAAAACATAAGCTCAGGTTTGAGATAGAGTATGATGATTATGTTATGCGTGAGAATTAGCTTGAGGTAATTCTCACGCATGGTATTGGGTAATCAATATTTATTTTACATCCCACCAAACCCGGTCAGTAATTTCTACATCTTGAGGTACGTTTGACGAATTATGTTGGTGTTCTATCCTGGGATAAAGGAATCTCCTGGGGTGTTTATCATTTATCACACTGCCTTCGGCAACATCTAACTGCGGATATCCTGTTCTTCGCCAATCTGCCCATGCTTCAGGATTCAGAAACATTGCAATATATTTTGCATTCATAATATCTTCAAGGGTGATATCTTCTATATCGGTATTTTCATCTAACCAATCCGAGTCATAAACATTATATTGCTCCAGTGATGCGGCTACACCATTCTTATATGCATCCAGGGCATTTCCTTTTTGTCCTGTCCGGTAGTAGACTTCTGCTTTAATAAATTGTTGCTCTGCATATGTAATAAGATATATGGGAGAAGTCTTTGAAGCAACACCAGGCCCTAAATAAGAGGCTTGTTGGTTACTTTTGCCCGGGCCGCTGCCAAGATATTCCTGGTTATAGTTTTTTTTCACAAATTCGGGCAAACGAGGATCATCAGTATCTTTTAAAAGATCAACTATTTTTTCC
This sequence comes from Bacteroidales bacterium, assembly GCA_003550725.1. Lineage (GTDB taxonomy): Bacteria > Bacteroidota > Bacteroidia > Bacteroidales > UBA7960 > PUKZ01. The sequence continues at coordinate 7,559 of PUKZ01000096.1, forward strand.
CCGACCCGTAAATTACCAATATTATTATCAAAAGTATAAAATGGGTTTGGAATATCTTCGTGTATGGTATAAGGGAAGTATAAGTTATCAAAATTACTGTCAAAAATATCCAACTGATTGATATAACTTAATGTAAGATTATAATCTTGTTTTTGGTGAGATAATTTAAGTGTAGTTCTTAATCGTAATACATTAGCGGCTTTTATCCATTTGCGTAAATCACCCTCGTATATATAATCTACTTCCGGGCCGGGAGTTTCAGAATTAGTATCTATTGCTTTATAAAGGTCTGAAATTCCGTCCAAAATTAAACTATTGATACCTTCATATACCGTTTCCTGGTCGTCATATTCTGCTTTTCTTCCAGCGTATATTTCTGAAGCATCATAAAATGGGATATCATCAAAAACATCGGTAGTAATAGAAAACAAATAAGCCTGCAGGATTTTTGCGATACCTTCGTATGCAGGCAAATTCAATTCATAAGCAAAACCACTTACCATATCCAACCTGTAATTAGCACCTATAAATATATGTTCCCAGGATTCATCCAGGTAAGAATAATTAACGTCATATTTGTCGATTTGAGCATAAGTTCCCCTGATGCCTGCCTGATACTGATTCCAAATATAAGATAACCGCCCAAATCTGCCGCCATGCAGCTTATCGGCAATTTTCCACTGGGCTACAGGAAGGTATTCGTCAATTTGTTCCTTGTAGTCAATGCCGGGCGACCCTTCCTTGTCTCTGCAGGAGAATGTTATTAAAACAAGCAGAATAATAAATAACAGGTAAAAAACTTTTTTATGCATAATGATCTATTTAAGTTATATATATTTATTTGATTAATTTTATTTTTTGACATTAAAGTTATTACTTATTTTTTAAAAAGCATATCTCTGCAGTAAAAAATTGTATCATTAAATCATTTATCGGTGCTACAATTACTGAAATTATGGTTAATGCTGTAAGCATGAAAAAATTTAATGCAACTATTTTATAACAACAGGGGAGGCTAATAAACCTCCCCTGTTAACAGAATTCAATAAAAATTTTTATTTAATTCTTAGTTTCCGCCATAACCCGGGTTTTGAACCATATTCGGGTTAGCATTTATTTCAACTTGTGGTATTGGTTGAATTGCCCTGTGATCGTCCGGTTGAAGCTCCATTGTTAATGTAAAATGGTCATCTCCTTCTCGAATTACCGGCAATCCGTTTCTCATAAGGTCGAAGAATCTGTGCCCTTCGCCTACAAGTTCTTTACGGCGTTCTAACAGTATACGATCCAGGTCAACATTTTCAACGGTATTATTCTCGCTTGTACGTGCATCATATATCGCAGTAATATAACCGTCGGCTAATGCTTGATTGCCTGTTTTATATGCAGCTTCGGCAGCATTGAGATATACTTCAGCAAGCCTGACCACTCTGATATTGGTTAAGCGGGAAAGTTCTCCTTCCGGACCTACGTACTTACCAAGGAATCCATTTTCAGGATCAACTATAGAATTACGTATATCATCTTCATTCTCACCTAATAAATCAATAAATGATTCCGTTAGTCTGACAGCTTGATATCCTCGTGTATCCCACAGATAGCCAAGCCCTTCGCGGTCGGCGTTTTGTGCTGTGTTCCAGTTAATTTCCCAGATACCTTCACTGGCGAATTCTTCTTGCCATGAAGCTTCATACTCTTCATAATCGAGCAATTCATAAATACCTGAGTTTATAACCTTTTCCGCATATTCAAGTGCCTCTTCATATTCTTCGTAATAGAGAAGAACACGACTTAATAACCCCTTAGCTGCCCATTTGTTGATAAATCCATTTGTGAGGCGAGTATCATCGAGCATGGGTATAGCTGTTTTGAGGTCTTCTATTGTTTGTTCATACAGTTCTTGTACTGTACTACGTTCACGATTTTCGTGAGGTGGAACAACTTCAATTGCTAATGTACCTGCCAAGTCAGTTGATGGATCACCATTAGCAGGCATCCTGCCATAAATCCGGGCAAGGTCATGATGGAACACGGCCCTCAATGTATATGCTTGCGCCTTAATTTGGTCTCTTTGCTCTTCATCAGCTTCTGTCACAACTTCAACATCTTCTATATTTTCAAGAAGTGCATTAGCATTCAACAGTCCCTTGTATGGAATCCGCCAAAAACCAAGAGTGCTGGATTCAGGTGTTTCTGTATAGCGGTACTGCGAAGCTGTACGTTTACCGGGTTCAGATGTTCTAACATCATCACCTTTTACATCACCATAGGTTTGTATATCTCCTCCCCAGTACGTTTGATTATTAGTACGTGTCCATAGCCAACTATAGACACCCCTGAGAGCTACTTCTGCATCATCAAGCGTTTGAAAGGCCATATCCGGAGTGAGAGAAGTTGAGGGCTCAACTTCATCAAGCCAGTCTTCAGTACAAGTGGCAAAAACAAAAATGCTTAATATTATTAAAAAATGTTTTTTCATCTTAAATAGTTTTTTAGTTCATTAAAAATTAACTTCTACACCAAATTGTATAGTTCTCATGGGGGGTAATTCAGCATGATACCTTCCCCTGTCATCAACTTCAGGGTCCATAAACTCTACTGCCGACCATGTCCAGAGATTGTGTGCTGACATATATAAACGCAACAGATCAATGCCTACCTGGGCAGTTAACTGCTGTGGTAAAGCATATCCGAGGTTCAGACTCTTGAGTCTTATATAATCACCGTCAAATACCCTGTAAGACGACATGAAATTGGTCTCCTGGGGGTTTTGGTGAACATATCTTGGATTTTTAGTTTCATCACCAGGTTCTTGCCAGCGGTTTTCATACTGGTATTCGGTGATTGAACTATGCCAGTTCATTCCATCATCATTAAAGAAATAATGTGGTGTAGCATAAATTTTTCCTCCTACGCTAAAGTTGAACAAGAACGAAAGGTCGAAATTTCTGTAAGAAAACTCATTATAAATACCACCCCTGAAATCAGGATCAGTATTGAACAGCAATTGTGGTTCTGCTTCTGTTCTCTCAAAAGTTTTCTCCAGGCGGTTTCCGTCTTCATCGTGTGTCCACCATTGGCCTTTTCCTGTTTCAGGATCTACACCTGCCCATTCGCGTGCGTAGATACTGTTATAAGAATAGCCTTCTCTCAAAATAAATGGTGATTGTATAATATCTTCACCTTCATAAAGTTCCAAAACTTCATTAACGTTTCTGGAAACGTTAAGGTTTGTTGTCCAGGTGAAATCTTCTGTGGCAACGTTGGTTGAGGTAACAGTTACCTCAAAGCCGGTATTTTGCATTGACCCTACGTTTTGCTATGTGTTATCAAATCCTGATACTCTTGATACAGGAACTTCTAATAACAGGTCTTCTGTAGTACGCTGGTAATATTCAAAATCTAAAGTTAACCTGTCGAACAATGTAAGATCAGTACCAATATTCATGTTTTCGCTTTGTTCCCATCTTAGCCTTGGGTTATATACTTGAGTAATACTCATACCGGGCTGCAAATTATAATCATATCCGTATCCATACAGTGCCATATGTCCGTAGCGGGCAGTTGGTAATGTACCGTTGGTGCCAAATGAAGCACGGATTTTCCAGTCATCCAGCCAATCTCTTGTTGGATCCATAAAATCCAATTGTGTGAGCCTAACAGAACCCGAAACGGAGAAGAAGTCACCCCATCTTTCATCTACACCCAATTTGGTGCTTCCATCACGGCGATAGCTACCTGAAATATAATAAGTATCATCATAGTTATAATTTAACCTTGAAAGATAGGAAATTAAACGTTCTTCTGACCAGTAGTTTCCACCGGCTAATGGTTCAGCACCTATTATGGAAGCTCTTAGAATTGCGTTTGGATAATCAGCTTGCTGTGTTGTTGTACTTTCATCATATACATCCTCTATTTCATAACCGGCCAAAACCTCGATATTATGAACATCTGCAATGTCTGTTTCATAAGTAACGGTGTTTGACCAATTTATGGTATTGATAATGCGGTGCCTCTTGTGGCCATATCCGCCATGTGCTTCACCGTCGCTTGACTCGGGCGACCAATACCTGTCTTCATTGACTAAGTTTGCATCATAACCTATACTTGAGCGTATTGTTAATTCTTCTAGAGGGTTAACTTCTACATAACCGCGGTTTGTGCTGCGGAATGAATTTGTAGTTTGCAAATTCAATGGCAGGTCGCGTACAAGGTTGGGATACTGGCCACCTACAATATCCTGGTTGAAAGTACCATCTTCTTCCCAGACGGGGAAAAGAGGATTAAGATACTGTTGGCGTGCGAAAGTTGGATTCACATAGTAAAATGCACGGTCGGGCACAACATTTTGTGCTGTACTTGCTATACTTGCGTTAATTCCAAATTCAAGCCAGTCGTAAGCCTGGTGATCCAGGTTTAACCTTCCTGTCAGACGCTCAAAATCGTTACGTATTGAATAGCCGTCTTGCTGGCTATAATTGAAAGAAGTGTAATACTGTGTAGCTTCTGTACCACCGGTAGCTGAAAATTGATGCTCCTGGCTGGCTCCCAGGCGGAATAACTCATCTTCCCAATCATCACTAAACCAAGGATCATCGGGATCATAATGATAAAAATAAGCCGCCATTTGTTCATCTGCATATGCCAAAGCATCTCCTTCAGACATCTCCTGATAATGTAATGCATGATTATAAAAGCCTTCGTGCTTTACTTCATAGTTTTTCTCCTGGCTCGCTACCGGAAAGTAGGGTACGGCAAAATCATTAAAGCCGAGAGATGACCTGGCGGTAAAACGAGTATCTTGCTCAGCTCCCGATTTTGTTGTTATAAGAACAACACCGTTAGCGGCACGGGATCCGTAAAGTGATGCAGCAGCGGCATCTTTCAATATTGTTATACTTTCAATGTCATTTGGATTTAAGGATTGAAGAGGGCTGGCCGATGTTGACACGTGCTGTGACATAGATCCGCCCTGAACCGGAATACCATCAATAACATAAAGAGGTTCGTTAGACGAGCTTATAGAACCAACCCCTCTTACTCGCATTGAGGTAAAAGAGCCCGGCTGCCCGGATAAAGTGCTAACATCAACCCCGGCTGCAGCTCCTGCAAGTGCCTGCTCAATTGAGGTAACGGGTACGCGGTCTATCTGACTCGCACTAACCGTCGAAGCAGAACCGGTAAATGTTTCTCTTGTGGCAGTACCATAAGCTACTACTATAACCTCTTCTAATGCCAGTAAATCTGACATCATAGTTACATTAATTTCTGAGCGCCCATCAACCGAAACTTCCTTGGTTTCCATACCAACGTATGAAAACTCCAAAACCGCATCGGCAGGTGCTGTGATCTCATAGTTGCCGTCAATGTCGGTCGTGGTTCCTATAGTTGTACCTTTAACTACTACAGAAACACCCGGAATCGTTTCATCATCTTCGGCATCTACCACAGTACCAGTGATGGTAATGTCCTGAGCAAAGAGAGAACCGCTCAGAAATAACATAATTCCACAAAAAATTAAAAATCTTTTCATAATGTTGTTTTGTTTTTGTTTATAAATAATCTTTCAATAATAACTTTAAAAATAATCTTTCAAATTTTCTTTAGATATGAAACATTATTATTGTTTTTAAAAAAAGTTTTGATTTTTTACTTATGCTTGATCAATCGAAAAAAAAGCGGGGAAATAAGACATTCAAACTCCTTTTTATCTTCCCCGCTTTTTTCAATTTAAGTGGTTAATTTATTTAACAACGTTAAATCTTTCAGAAATAACCTCTTTATCGGTTTCTACCTGAAGGATGTACATACCTTGTCCAAATTCACTAACCTGGATAGTAACATTATTAGCATTTACATTTTGTGAGTATATAACTTTACCTGTCAGGTCAAATACTCTCACCTGGTTGATGTTCTGGGTTTCTACATTTAGAACATCCTTTGCAGGGTTTGGATAAACAGAAAATGCTGTTTCATGCTGAGGAATGTCTGTACCGTCTGGTACCATAATTACTTCTACGGTAATATCAGATTCAACATCAACGCTTCCTTCATAATCCTCGTGATGTTCTGCTTCTACCAGGTAATCATATTCACCGGGCACAACAGTAAATTCATAGTCACCAGCTTCGTTAGTTACATCGCCAAGGGTAATGACGGCATCATCGATAACATCGCCATATTCATTTTCAACCTCGAAAGTAACTGTATACTCTTCGCCGGGTTCAAGTTCAATTTCTACTGTAGTATCTTCAGTAATTTCGATATCTCCTGATTGAGTAAGATAATCTTCTGCTGAAACGCTCCACTCGTGGATACCTTCAGGAACCTCTTCAAAAACTATCATACCGTCTTCATCGGTTTCACCATCAAATGGGCCCAGTTCAACCAAAGCTCCTTCAATTGGATTTTCGGTGGTTTCGCAAGTTACTATGAAAGTAACTTCGAAAGCTTCAGCCGGCTCAAGATCAATGTCTATTGTCATATCATCATCAATTTCAACATCTCCTGATTGGGTGACCCATCCTTCTTTAGACACACTCCATTCGTGGGTGCCTTCAGGAACGCTTTCAAAAACTATTATACCGTCTTCATCGGTTTCACCTTCAAACTCGCCCAGCTCAACCCATGCTCCTTCAAGTGGATCGCCTTCGCCGGTAACCGCAAAAGTGACTTCGTACATAGGGCCTGCTTCTTCAACATAGATAGAAAGCAAGAAGTCGCCCATTATACCTGCCAGGTCCTGAAGTGATTCGGGTACTTCGGGAGGAACATTACCAAGCGCTACCATATTGCTATATCCATTAGCAGCAGTAGTTCCATCCATACCGGCCGGGAAGTTTCCTTCGCCAAGGTCATCCCATGCAACGCCAATCCAAAGGCCTGTGCTGGCATCAATTATATGGGGATCATCAAATTCAAGCTCAACCCAGTCAGTCATAACCTGGTCGAATTCTTTGAAATAAACCTCTGTCAGGGCCTCAGGGTCATCGCCTTCCCATATAGAGAATATAGGATCGGCATTTGTCGGGTCTTGCTGGAATACTTCCCCCTTTGTTACTGCCCATCCATCATAGTCGTCAAGCTCATCAGCCGGCCACCATGCCAATGAAGTAAACCATCCGGGAGCCGTCAAACCTAATGCATTTTCATGCGATTCATCATGGTAAAACAACCATTCGCCTTCATCCCTGTCGCCTGTGAAAACCATTGAAGCAGGCTGATTTTCGGCCTTTCCGGTTGCCTCAGCTTGTTCAAATTGCTGAGCAAAACCAAGGGTCGTAAACATAAAGCTTAAAATCAACCCTAATGTAAGTGTTTGTGTAATTTTTTTCATAATTTAATAAAATTTAAGTGAAACAAAAAAATAATTAATTTAAAATTTGTAATTTAATTGATTTTGACAATGTAATTGAAACCATTTGTAAAATGTTATACTTTTGAATAAAAAAATATAATATTAAACAATAGTTTTCAATAACAATATCTTTATCAATTATTCTTTTTAATGCAACAAATATAAGTATTTTTTACTTTACTAAGCAAAATTAAAAAACTTTTTTTAAAAAACACCAAATTTTAACATCAAAAACTTTTATTTACGTAAAAATCCGTATGTTTAGCCCGTAATTTTTTATATTTAGGTGACGGGTAATCACAATTTTTTTGGATTACGCGTTACCTAAAAAACATAAATATCAGAACTTTAAGTATATTTTACTTATACTAATGCAACTTTCATAAAAATTATTTGTTATAATAATTAAACTATCATCTTATAGCTACTATATATAAAATTAAAAAAGCTGTGCGCCTGTTTGGGCATGCCAACGCGCCCGGTTTTTATAGTATTGGTGGTAATTTTACAATCCATCTATTATAAAATCTTAATGATTTAGAGATTCAGAATTTTAGCACAATAGATGGTTAAAACCGTCCTCCGGCCTTTGGTGAAGACACCTACAAAACAAG
>PUKZ01000031.1 GCA_003550725.1 Bacteroidales bacterium
ACCTCGTCCACGTGACCCCAGGCACGGTCGAGATCATCGACTACAAAACCGACCTTGGCAAGCATGCCGAATCCGAGTATCGGACACAGCTCAGTGTGTACTACCACGTCCTCGATGAATGGTATGAGGATCGAACGGTCACCACTTCAATTTATTATACGGCAACGGACACTCGAGTCGAGGTCGAGCCACGTTCGAAAGCAGCGTTGGCAACGTTGGTTGAAACCGATCGTTGAGTGATTGCGATGGTGAGCGACGGCAAGCGGGCGACTGTCTCGAAAGCAGTCAAACTGCTGTCGGCGTTATTAAACGCCGGGGGCTAAGCCGAAAACAGTACGTCGGAATCAACCGGGGCCGACTCAACAGACCCGATCCGGTTCTTTCTATCCTCACTGCTCTTGATGTGGCAGTGTTTGGACGTCGAGGCACTGGTCCAGCTGCTGTATTTCTATATCGATTGATCGAGAAACACGATACCTTTGACAAGACCTTTCTCCTCGATGGCTACGGTTATCTAACTGCCATCTCTCGGTTAAGGGCCGAGCGGTCAGCTCGTCTATGGTGAGACGACTCACTTTATAAGTGTTTCACAAATTCAAGATACAGGTTGATCGTTTCATAACTCTTGGGTGGGCAGTCGGGCGGGCGGTCGGCAGAAAGTGGGTTGAACAGTTCGTATACGATTATGGTACACAACGACTGCACCACCTACTCAACGGATAGAAGACAGCGGAGGTACTAAATTAGACAGTACTGACGGCCAATAAGTATACTATATCAGATAGTATTACCATATAGTAAAATATACTACATTCTCTAATTGGCCTATCACGAACCTCTTGAATCCTCCATAAATATAAAATTACTAAACTATATTGTATAAATATGAGCGTTTCAGAGACAAGCTACAATAATTATATTGGTGGCTAATGGAGTTCCGGAATTAGCCAATATAGTCGCAAGAAGAATAGAAATAGTGTATAAAGTGTAAAAATACACAAAATAAATAGTAAAAACGCATATCGGCCTGTATCGTTTTCCCAAGAGTAGAGATGGAATCTTAACCCCATGTAGTGAATTCCAACATATCAACTATTTATGTTTTCCACGGTTGACACTCAATGTCAGTTTACAGGTAGTATCTGCACAAATAACTATGTTTTAAAATGGTACTTCGGCTAACCGGGCTTGGATGCCTAACTCAATCAGCCACACCAGTGTTGTTCTTTGCATATAAAACGAAGTTGGTCAAGTGGCGATCCCAGCTGAGCTAGATTTTTTATTTTATAGAGCAGTTCTAAACCCTTCGAGGTATAAGTCATCATTTAGTATTTGTTGTTTTATGTCATAAAACAGGACAGGAAAACATCGGTGTCTGCATACAAGGGTATAAATCAGGCCTTTGCCTATACACCTGGGCTGTTTCTTATTAGCAAACATGTATCAGAGCAGGTTTCAACCAGAGAAAAAGTAAAATAGACTGCTATCAAATCGTTTCTTACGAGAATTGCATTCTAAGTCATACTGGGATTGCTCATCAGTTCTGAGCAGGCATCACTTCATAGTTTTAGATCTGAGCTAGTAGGATTCGACTCATAGATTTACAACCATATGGATGTAAATCACTACCCGTGATGTTGAGAAATCTCGACCAAACTACTGATTCCACTGTCCCGAGTCCATTTCATATTGTGAAATGACCCTTGGTAGTAATACACAAACTCTACGAATATGTGAGGTTGAGTTCGATTTCGTTCACAAAGCTCAACAGAGTTTCTATTATTTCGTCGATGTTATTTCCTCCACGCATACGATGAGAGGGCCCCGAAACCGCACAAGCACCAACAAGGCTATCATTCGAGGTTCGTATTGGAGCGGCAACTGCATATAAGCCTTTTGTGCTTTCGCCATCATTGATCGCATAGTTTCGTTCTCTGATTTCTGCTAATTCTTCAAGCAGAGCTTCTCTCTCTGTGATTGTTTTATCTGTTACCGGTTCAAGGCCGTGAGTTTCGATTATATCCTCAACATACTGATTTGGCATGTGTGCAAGCATAGCTTTTCCAGACGCTACTTGATGGAGTGGTAGACGTCTTCCCACTCGGGTGCGGGTTAAAACTCCTTGTTGCCCTGACTCTCGGTAGATAACCACCGACTTTCCGTTACTTTCAACAGCAAATTGGGCGACTTCACCAGTTTCCTCAGCTAATTCTAGGATCTTAGGCTTGATCACACGCGACTCAGGAAGATTCTCACGAACAAATCCTCCAATGTCAAGATAGCGAAGCCCCAGTTCGTAACCGTCTGGAGTTTTACGAACAAAATCATGCTTTGCCAATGTGTTAAGATGCTTACTCACGTTCCCTTTTGAACTCCCAGTAATTTCAGCAATCTCACCCACCTGTGCCCTCTTTTGTTGTTTTAGTGCCTCGATGATTGTGATTGATGTTTCGACTGACTTTATGACGTTTCCTGATCGTTTCTTCTTTCCCCCCTGGTTGTTCTTGTTGGTCATCAGTTACTAGCTGTATGTGCCATGCTATCTTAGTATTTTCTATTAGTGACCTAGAGAGCGATTTGTTTTCTACTATGATATGGTATTCTCTCTGGTGAAACCCTGTGGTGATGCTTCTCTGGCCCGCTAGCATAAGTTAAATTAAATCTGTACTCTAACATGGGGCAGACGGCTCGCTAATATCTAAGTTCGTCTATCGTCATTGTAGTCTAACCTACCGCAAAGATTATACTGAAAAAGAGCACATCTTACGCAGTACAGATGCTAATAGGTGCTATCGATAGCACACTGTGAATAATATCAAGGCAACTACTTATGAACTCATCGACCACAACGGAGAAACAGGACAAAGTAACCGAGTTAGATACTGCAATAGCCAATCATGTCAATGATGGCGACTCAATCTACCTCGCTGGATTCACTCACCTAATCCCATTTGCCTCAGGGCATGAGATAATTCGACAGGGATTCACTGATTTACACCTCATACGGGCAACGCCCGACCTCATCTACGATCAAATGATCGCAGCCGGTTGTGCTTCCAAGATCACTTTTTCATGGGCTGGAAATCCTGGTGTAGGAAGCCTACGTGCATTTAGGCGAGCTATTGAAGATTCTGTTCCCTCCCCCCTAGAAATTGATGAATACACGCACTTTGGCCTCACATCGCGGTTGGCGGCTGGGGCTCGAGGCCTTCCTTTCATGCCAGTCAAAACATTCCAGGGGTCGGACCTCATGCACTCTAATGATAACATCCGGACAGTTGAGAACCCATTTGGTGATGGGGAAATCCCTGTCGTCCCACCCTTGTGCCCAGATGTCGCCGTTGTTCGAGCCCAAAGAGCCGACACAGATGGAAACGCTCACATTTGGGGTATTCAGGGAGAAATTCCTGAAGTCGTTCACGCAGCAGAGAACGTGATTTTAAGTGTTGAAGAACTCGTCTCTGAACGAGTAATTCGTAGTGATCCTAACCGCACGGTTGTACCAGGCTCAGCAGTTGATGCCGTTGTTGTAGAACCGTACGGTTCACACCCATCATACGCTCAAGGCCATTATGACAG
>PUKZ01000116.1 GCA_003550725.1 Bacteroidales bacterium
AAATTAAGAGAAGGAGTTTTAAAGAAATGAAAAAATTATAAGGTTAGTGCATAACAACGAACAGGGTTTTACCTTGGTTGAATTAATGGTTGTTGTGGTAATCATCGCTGTTTTGATTGCTATTGCAATTCCGATTTACACCGGTATTCAGCTCACAGCTGCAGAGAGCGCCCATGACGCTAACGTAAGGACATTAAAAGGTTCTGCATCTATATGGTCTACTCAACAAAGCATTGAAGAAGGTGAGAGTCAAGTAATAATGAGCGGCGGTAGTTTTGTAGACGGAACTGAATTCGGAGATTACATTGAAGGCTCTCCTCCAAAAGTACCAGAATTAGTTCAGAATCAGTATGGTTATGATGAAGATTATATTGTAACAGTATATAGTAATGGAGCAGTTGATGTTGTGCCTGGTTTGGTAAACCATGATAGTTAATCCTGTAAGTTATTTTGAGTTATAGAAAAACCCGACTCAAAAATAACTAGCAGGATGTGTTTATTGAATCATTATTAGATACTTTTAAATGTGCATCAAACGAAGGTTGAAAAAACAAACAGGAGGTGGTAGGGTTCTTGTTTTAACCGAAGAAGAAAAGTCAATGATTGTTATGCTTTCGCTAATAATACCGGAAATAGCAGGCTGCCCTTTTGCTACCTGGACCTTGAGAAAGTTGGCCTAGGTGACAGAAGAACGATAATTGTAAAAATAGTAACGCCTTATCCTAATAGTGAAGAAGATGTTATTGAAGGTTCATACTTCGGTAATTACATCGAAAAAACTTTGCCTGATGTGCCGGCTATAGTAGCTGGCAGTATTGATTGGGGCCTTATTGAACCGAATTCACCCCATTACTATGTTGGTATAACCAGAAAAGGGCAAATTATCGTTGAACCGGATATCGGCGCCTATGGCAGTTAGAATTATATTAAGCTCATTAACAAAATAATTTGTATTGATTAAGAAAAACCTCCTGTTATAATAGCAAACAGGAGGGTTTCTTATGATTAGCTTTTTTGCTTATCAATGTAGGCATTTATAGGTATTTATGTTCAACTTAATTTATAATTTAATAAAATGAAATTATTTTTGTTTCTTTTAAAAATTGTTGGTAAGGATTATAATGTTTACAGATATTTTTGTTTAATTTAATCATGGATGGAATAATTAATGAAAAAAATATTAATAATAGCTGGCACTATTGGTATAGCACTATTAATCTTATGGTTTACACTGTTCGATATTTCTTACAAATTGTTAGAATCACAAACTGTTTTAATTGGAGAGGATTTTACTACAAGTACATACCCGAACCTATTAAATGATCATTATTATTTTTTTTACTCCAAAAGTATTGACCCTGCGACTGGGGTTGGGAGCGGTCTTTACGTTTTTGTTTTTAACAACGAAAATAATGATAGTGAAATTTTGAAAGTAGGTTCATATTCACATTTAAAAATAGGAATGATTAGATCTATTCAACATCCCGACAGGGACAAATTAATTGTTTCATATGTAGATCGCACAGATGAGAAAAACCGGATGGTAGTAGTAGATGAATATAACATTCCAAGAAATGAAAGCACTAACATATTCACGTTTTCCGATGAATTTTCTCAAGGTGTTTTAAATCCGATAATAACAACTGGACCTTCAGAAAATGAACTACATGTTTTAATTCCTGATAGAACAAAAAAAGCGCTCATACGTTGGTTTGTGATAGATCTGGAATCTTTTGATGTTCAGCGGTTAAGAGATATCCATTTTGGATCTGGTGTAAGGTTATACGATTATGAAGTAAAAGACAACTACATATATATTCCGGTAAATACAACTGGTAAACTATATCTACTAACATTAGATTTACAGGAAAAACGCATAAAATCTAATTATATCATTGATGAGATTGATCACTCAGAATCAACCCGTATGTCAGATGTTGATATATACTGTGACGATCTAATTATTGTTACATATCTAAGGCCAGCGGAGTTTTCTGATCGTTCAAAAACTGGTTTACTTGGAAGTTTTGTAGCAAATATAGTAGATATATCTGAAGGTAAAAGTGTTCATCTTGAACAATTGGCAGGTCATAACAGCAGTGAAGCAGTTACTCACTATGTTTCCGCAACAAAGTATGATGATAAGCATATGGTTTGTATATATACAACTGTTTGTGAAATACATGAGTGGCATATTAGCAGAGTCCATAAGAATTATCATCATTCTTACTTGGATTTATATAAAATCAAAGATGGTAGCATGAAGCTTGTTGATCGAAAATTGATGGATCCTTCTTGGGCTAATAGTGTTAGTGTCCACAATCAAAAAATATTTATTACTTTCAATAGTGTTGATGATGATAACAAGGCTTGGTTGTATATATTTGATAAAACAAGTGTAATTGTGAGGAAATAGATTGTATAGAATTTTACTTAACTCTATATAAAAATTAATTTTGTATATTTTTTACTAAAAGAAATGGTATTGCTCCTGTTAGTCTGTAAATCATATACACAAAAAAAATCAAAAGAGAACCTGCAAGAATTATTTCAATATTAAGATCATGCATCATAGCATATTGCACAAGAATAATCTCTCTCACGCCAAGGCCTTGGATAGAAATTGGAAGGGTAGTAAGGATAATGATAGCTGGAATGAATAATAATAATTCAAGGCGGGGGTAAACACCAACACTAAACAGAATTATACTATAGATAAAAAATGTCGTGTGAATATAAAATAAACTATATAGAGAATGTTTAAATAAACTTATTTTTTCTATATAAGATAACTCAATTATTTTTCGCAAATGAATATTGTTAATATAATTAAGTAAAATTAATTTAACTTTTTTATCAAAAAAAATGATAATTAAAATCACTAATAAGAAAAACACAAAAGACAAAACAATTGACTGTTGATTATAACTCCCAGTTAAAAGAAAAGAAATTAAATGAGCTAGTAAAAAAACCAAACACCAGATAAAAGAATAAGCTTTATCTGTAAGCGAAGCAATAAGTGCTTCTTTTTTTGATTTGAAAGATATCATTTTGTATGCTTCGCTACCTAATAACCCAAGGCCCATAAGACTTAAGAAATCACTTGCCCAGTATATATGGAGAAGTTGTATTAGCGAAATATTTGTAAAATATTTAACGAATTGTCTGAATTTTAATGTCATAAGGAATAAAGCAATAAAAATTAGGCAAAAACCAGCTAAAATATAAATAATAATGACGTTATTCAAAACTGATAAAATGTTTGCTGTATCAAGCCTATAGAATAAAAAAGCAATAATAAACATACTTACTAATAATTTTATTATAGATTTAAACTGATTTCTCATGTTTTACCCGATCGATATGTTATTTCTTGATCGTTCCCTCGCTTTAACTAAGCACTCAGAAGAAAAAGATATAATATAAGAAATTAACGACTAATATATTTTATTAGACTTTTCTAATACTACAAAATAATGCTGTGTATTTAATTTTACATGGCCCTTATGAAGAAACTTAAAACCAATTTTATTGATATCCGCTAAAAATTTCTTG
>PUKZ01000125.1 GCA_003550725.1 Bacteroidales bacterium
AATCTGTCATTGCATTACCCCCTGCAAAATGTATTCTGCTTTTTTAGCAGTAAATCCATCTTACATGGAGTAGTGGATTATTCCTTTAGTGGCTCTCAAGTCCGCGCCAGGTGGCTCTGAACCGCCGTGTTTCGCAATAAGCTTTTATCTGTAGTCGAGGACTTTTCAACTACCCATATATGATCAAAAAAGACTCTATTATTTTTTCCTATTTCTTCCATTTTCGCTATCCAGATGGACTTTTTGCAAGGGACAGTAGAAATTCGGTAGGACGGGTTTAGGACGCAGTAGGACGCTTTTAGGACACTTTAGAGATGCTGAGAAATGGCTTCATTAGGGACTTTTAAGGGTTTTAGGACAGATAGGACAGGAAAAAAGTAAATTCAAATTCTAAGAGAAATAATAAATAGTTTTCCTCATTTTCCTGTCCTAAGTGTCCTAAAGATGACTCCCTCTCTTTGTGGCCCATGATAAAAAAGAAGGAGGTGATACCCTATGACAGAATTCTGTGGTGCTAAGACAAAAAGCTCTGGAAAGCCCTGTCAGCGCCCTGCCGGGTGGGGAACGGATCATGTAGGCATAGGCAAATGTAAGCTGCATGGCGGCGCTACTCCAATTAAGCATGGCCTGTACAGCAAATATACTTCTCACCGCCTAGCAGATGTTGTTGACCGGCTGGCGAATGATGAGGAGCTTCTGGACCTGAGGAAAACGATTGCCCTCCAGCAAGCACTTATATTGGACATTCTGGAGCGACTGGAAGGGGGCAGCCTGGAACTGGACACAAAACTGGCCAACACCCTCTCCGGAATTGCAGACAAGTTGGGCCGGAATATTGAGCGCCGCCAGAAGGTTGAGGAAGGCGAAAAGTATATCCTGCAGGTAGAAGAAGTGCAGCAGCTGGTTGAGCAAATTACGGTTATAATAAGGGAAGAAGTCTCGGATGCCGATGCTATCACGCGCATAGGCAGCAGGCTGAAGGAGGTGCGATGGTAAATGGGTGAATTAAAGCGGGTTTTGGCGGAAGTTGGAGAGAGGCTGCAGCAGGATGCCCAGAGGGAGTTTGTTCCGGAAAGCTGGATTGAGTTAATAAAATGGGAAAATGATCCGTCTTATAAGCCCAAACTGACTGATGACCCTGCTCCAGTTGAAGCCATCAAGAAACTGTGGGGCTCAGAGGATAATTAAGGCCAGCCAACCTTTTTCCGCCCCTTAAATGATATCCTGGAGGGTTAGGGCGGGGAAAGAGGGGAGCTGGCGGGAGTTTGCTTATTTGGTGCAAACCTACCTGGCCCGAATACGCAAATGGCGGTAGTTGAAGAAAACAGCCCACCTCCTCTATTTCAGGAGAATGGGCTGCTCTTTATTACACTATTCAGTTGCCTATCCGGTCACTGCTACCGACACCCTTCGACAGAAGTCGGGTGGTGCCAGGTACCTTTGCCGGAGTGAAGCGACAGATTGTTACATCTATTCTTCCTGCACGTCTACGGTCACTACATCCTCAAGCCATACACCAAATACCTCGACAAAGATGTCAATTTCTTCGTTTTTGGTGTAATTAGCAGTTACAGTGTAAACTCCAGTGTCGCCATCTTCATCTACAGCTGTAATGTTCAGAGTGCCTGTAGCATTGTCATCGTCTCTGTCCTCGCCTGTTAGTTCTGCCTGGAAATGGAAGTTAGCTTCCTCAAGCCCTGTGATTGGATTAGCGTTGGTGTCCACTACTGTTACATCAAAGGCAAACTGTTCGTTTTGATTTGGGTTGTTTGGATCAGATTCAGCATCTACTGAACTACCAGCAGGGTCTATTATGATTACCGTTAGCGTGGTTGTCGCAGTGTCATCTTCACTTGCAACAGTTACTTCCTCGCCATCGTGATCTGCTTCTGCCTCAAAGGTTAGGGTGATTTCATCGGTATCTCCTGCACCCAGATCTTCAACTTCTTTTGTGACTACTTCATCTGTATCTACTGAAGCGGTTATGGTTTGTGTTCCTTCTGCATCTCCTGTGTTTTCTACGTCTACCCGAATTTCAAAATCGTCTCCTAAAATTACCTCAAGAGTGCTGTCACCTTCCACGATAGTTACTTCAAAGTTGGCGGCGGGGGTTACTGTATTCAGCGTAATCTCCAGTGTCTCACTATCACTGGTGCCTACGTTAGCATCTCCTTCATCAATGGATGCTTCCAAGTTATCGGTTACTTCCGAACGGTCATCAGCCCAGTTTATGGTGATAGATGCTTGGTTTAAGTCACCTTCTGCATCGGTGTTTACGGTGTAGGTTCCAGCAAGTAGGTCGACTACATTGCCAGCATCTCCGTCAACATCCTCTATATCTTCTTCTGTGAATTTTCCACCCAGGTCAAAGGTTACAGGAACGGCTACTTCTTCATCTATAGTCGCTGTGTATTCCTCTGCTCCTGCAAGAGTAACATTATCTTTACCAGTCAAGCTTTCTACTGAGTTGGCTTCTGGAACTACAGTTACGGTTGCTGTATCACTAGCATTCCCCACCTCCACTGTCAGAACATGCACAGCTGCTTTAGTTAAGGTGATTTCAATATCTGCAACAGGAGCACCGTCTCCAAAAGCTATATTCGAATTAAACACTTCAAGATCTTCTGCTTGGTCACTTGTTACTATTACCTGATAATCTCCGTCTGCTACAGTATTTCCAAACTCATCTTCTAGGTCTGAGAAGCGGTCTCGAATGTTAAACGGTTCTCCTGCTGTCTGGTCTTCTACTATGTCCTCTACTGTCACATTGGACTCCTCCGCAGGTTCAACTGTTATGTCATCACTTGCAGTGGCATCACCTATCTCCACTGTTAGAGAATGATCAGCTGCATACTCTAAAGTTATCAGAATTGGGTCAACTGGTGCTCCATCTACAAAATCAACATCAGTTGGCCCAAATACTGTTTCCGAGGTCCCATCATCTTCAACATCGCTTTCAACGGTTACTGAGTAATCACCATCTGCGACAGTATTTCCAAACTCATCTTCTAAGTCGGATATATTTCCAGCTATATTAAACTCTTCACCAGCTATCTGGTCTTCTATCCCCGCCACATTAACCGTATCCGGAGCTCCAGGAACTACCGTTACTATATCAGTTACGTTTACTCTCTCATCTAATACGCCAGCTATGGTTACGGTCAGGGTATGCTCGCCTATTGTGGATAACTCACCTGCACTAATTTGAATTGTAGCTGTTCCATTAGTGAAATTAACATCGGGAGCTACAAGATCTAGGTCATTATCTAAACTACTCGATACCGTTACTTCCACGTCTGTTCCAACTAAATCATCACCATCTGCATCTCTAGCATCTGTTACATTCAAATCTAATGCCTCGTTCACTGTAATTGAAATTGGATCGGGTGTCACTGTTGCTTCTGAGTCATTTACTTCTACCGTAACCTCTTCAGAGTCTGTTACGCCCTGGATAAACACCCTTAGGTTGTGAGTGTCAACGTCAGTCAACGGATTTGTTATGACTGTAGCCTCTCCATCAACAAAGTTTACATCACCGCTAAATACTAATTCA
>PUKZ01000059.1 GCA_003550725.1 Bacteroidales bacterium
TGCAGGATTTGGATACTGAAGAAGATTGGAAAGTAGCGGAGATTAAATATTATTGCTTATATAAAACAGAATAGAATTTTTGTTTGCTTTATAAGTTACAATAGCCTATATTTTATTTATACATAAAAAAACAACGGTGATTCAGGAGAAAGGAGAAGTGGTATGTATTTAGTTTATAATTCTTATCCACCATATGGGTCAAAAAATTCTGGAGATGATTTGATTTGTTTTAGCCTGAAGAAGCTGTTGAAAGATAATAAAGGGAAAAATATAAATATTACTGAAATAAATGCGTACGATTATAAGGAAGATATTGATAACTCGAACGTAAAAGCAGTATTGTCTGGAATTAGGCCTTCAATTAAAAATACTGTAACTCATTTAAAAAAAAGTGCTATTTTAAATGCAGTGTATAATAATATTCCAACTTATTTGAATGCTGGGTGGAAGGCATTCCCAGGTTCTTTTATACAGTCAAATAAATTGAAACTAGACTATGAAGAAAAGAGAAATTTATGGGTAGCATTGAGTGATTACAAGCAAAATTCTGTTATAGCTTGTCGTGATATTTACACAGAACATTTGTTGGTGAATAATGGTATTGATTGTTTTGGGACAATCGGAGATTTTGCGCTTTTTGATGTAGATAAAATTGAGCAACCTCTAGTAACCCCAAATAAGATAAAAAAAATAGCAGTATCAATGCCCCATAATTCACGCTATTATAATATGGCAATACAGCTTGCAAACTCGATAAAGCAGCATTTATCGTGCGAGGTATATATTACTTTTCATGGTTTTAAGGGAGAACATTATTTGCAAGAAATTGATAATGATTGGTACAATTATGGCTTAAAATTTGTTGATTTGTCAGGAGGGGCGGAAAAACTTGATTTTTACAAACAAATTGATGCCCACGTAGGCTTTAGGTTACATGGGAATATATGGTTTCTGCGAAACAGGAAACCTTCTATGTTATTAGCTGAAGATGGAAGAGGTACAGGACATTTAGCTACAATTAATGGCTTAGGTTATCCTGCACCACCTAAGGTCGCTTTTTTTGCTTCGGCAATAAACCCAAATTTAAAAGGTCGTAGTGCAAATTACTTTAAAAAATGTGCACCACCAGTTAATAAAGTAATGAACCTTTTTATTGGCGAGATTGAATCTAACTATTCAGTAACTAAAAATGCGCTTAGACGAATAGATGAGCTTTATTACAATAAAATGAAAAAATTTATTGATCTAGTTCCATAATTATTTGCTTTTAATGCTGATATACCTTTAAATTTTTTTTTTAAGAAAGTTAGCCAGGTAGAATCAAGGGTAGATTCTTTGATGTCAAACCGAATAATCAGAAAATATGACTTGCAAAAAAATTGCTGATTGGCGTACTTCAGATCACGTTACTAAATACATGTATCCTGATCTACTATTGGATACAGATAAACAAGAAACATGGTTTTAAAAAAATATCGAATGATCCTACTGTAGAGTTTTGGATAGTTACTTACAACAACTCAGATATCGGATTTGTGCATCTTTATGAGATTAACAGAGAACATAGAAGATGTTTTTTAAGTTATTATATTGGTGATATAGATATGAAGGACAAAGGCCTGGCGAGGCATATTACTGAGTTATGGTCTCGACTGACGATCAAGAGATTGCAGAGCTTTCAAAGCAATACGGAGCCAAGGTGCCATTTATGCGGTCTAAGGCAACAGCTGATGATTATGCCGGTACGTCTGATGTTATAAAAGAAGTCCTCAATGAATATATTAAAAGAGAATGTAGCTATAAATATGCTTGCTGCATATATCCTACCGCTCCCTTTGTGACTGCTGAAAAGCTTAAAAAGAGTTTTCAACTCTAATGAATAACAAGGCAGATATGCTAAATTCTGTGACTCGTTTTAGCTATCCCATCCAGCGTGTTTTAAATTGGAAATGGTCAACTGGTCAGGATGTGGCCGGAATATGAAAAGACAAGGTACCAGGATCTGATCCCTGCTTACCATGATTTAGGGCAATTTTACTGGCATAAGGAAAATGGGCGAGAACCGGTAAGTAATTTAGGTGATGATCAGGATTTACGCTTAGAAAGAGAAAGATTGTACAGGCGAGCCGGTGGAATGCAGGTTATTAATATCGATTACCTAAGAGGTAAGCAACGAATAAAACAACCTAAAACTGGGCACGTAGTACTTGAACGCCATGAAACAATCAAAATTAACGATCAGGCAATAATAAAAGAAGCAAATAACTTGTCGAGCTTAGACCAGGGTGGGGAGAATAAAATATGAAAATATATGGAAAATCTGTTGGCCCGGTGGTGAAGCATGATGCTGAAGTTTTCGAAAATAACGATCATCTTTTAAATGAAACAGAGCGGGTTGCAAAACTATATCGCAGCCAACCTTATCGTGAACATTGCAAGGTTTGTAATGAACCGATCAACAATTATAATATGAGTTTTACCAAGCAGGGTATTGAATATCGACTTTGCTCGAAATGCGGACATTTAAATGGCCTCTATCAAGATACAAAAGAATTTGCAGAAAAAATTCATACAAAGACAAAGTATGCCGAACAGTATTCAGAAAAAGATCGTCAGATATATTTTCAGCGAATGAATGATATTTATTCTCCCAAAGTCAAATTTCTTTTTAGTGCTATAAGAAATGACAGTCAAGAGCCTCTTAAATACAAGCATGCTGATTTTGGGGCAGGTTCAGGCTATATGGTTGCTGGATTGCACGCGCGAGGGGCAGCAGCAGTAGGTTATGAGATGTCACCGGCGCAAGTTAACTATGCTAACAAAATAAACAATTTTGAGCATGTTTATAATGTCGGTATAGACGAAATTTATGATATTGCAAAAGTAACAGATGCAGGGGTTGTAACGATGATTGGAGTTATAGAGCATCTTCAATATCCAGTGGAAATGATGAAGGCACTAAAAGAAAATAGGAATGTAAAGTATGTATTTCTTACATTTCCCATGTTATCCCCGTCCGTATATTTTGAACAGGTATTTCCTAGCGTTATGCTAGGGCATTTAGCTTTAGGCCATACCCATCTATTTCAAGAGTCTTCAATAGACTTTTTGATAAATCGATCAGAATTTAGCAGAAAAGCAGAATGGTGGTTTGGCACTGATATTATGGATCTAGTGCGTTCAGTTGATATTTGTGTCAGGCAAAGAGAAGGAAACTGTAAGGCTGCTGAACTATGGCAAGATAAGATGAATGATATAATTGATGAGCTACAATTGGTTATTGATCGACACCAACTAGCCTCGCAGGTACACATGCTTTTAGGGAAGGATAGTTAATTTATCTATTACAGCGTATCTCTGTAACCCACCTGGATAGAGAAGGGAGACGCGCAGGAAGTTATTAAAGAATCTGCAACAGATATTTGCCGCACGCCAGACGCGGCCGATAAGAAAATAATCGAGTAAATCAATCCATGCTATGAGGGCATTGTAATTATTACCGCACTGGGTATGTGCTTCACGCCATTTCAGCTAAATCCGCTATTGGGTAA
>PUKZ01000159.1 GCA_003550725.1 Bacteroidales bacterium
ATGACTAAAATTGTTTATATAAAACAGTACTGTTTATTATGTGTAATAGTTTTATTGATTATGTCGTGCGGCTCAAATGATAAAGAATCAGTAAATTCTGCACCATCGGCTAAAGAAAAATCAGAAAGGATCTCTGTGCCTGATTTTAACAGCGATTCGGCATTTTATTATCTCAAGCGCCAGGTTGAATTTGGGCCTAGAGTTCCCAATACCGATGCTCATAAAAAATGCGCAGATTTTTTAATTCAAACCCTGGGTGATTTTGCCGACACGGTTTATGTTCAGGAAACAACTGTTACTGCATTTGATGGTACTAAACTTGATATTCAAAATATTATTGGTGTATTCAATCCGGATAATCGTAGCCGGATATTGTTATCGGCTCATTGGGACACCCGCCCTTTTGCCGATGAAGATCCTGACCCCGAAAACTTTTATACGCCTATAGATGGTGCTAATGATGGTGGAAGTGGTGTAGCCGTTCTTCTTGAAATTGCAAGGCACTTGTCAAAAAAACCTATTGAAACCGGAATAGACATTATATTTTTTGATGCCGAAGATTATGGAGCACACTCAAAGTATGACGGGCAGGCAGAAGATACATGGGCATTGGGATCCCAATACTGGGCTCAAAACCCCCATACTCCCGGATACTACGCCCGTTATGGTATATTGCTTGATATGGTTGGAGCAGAAAATGCAACATTCAAACACGAAGGGTATTCAATGTATTATGCCCCCAATATTGTAAGAAGGGTATGGCAAAAGGCCCAAAGGGCCGGCTATGGAAATTACTTCGTTAACAGGCAAACCGGGTACATTATGGACGACCACTATTATATAAACAAATACCGTAATATACCTACAATAAATATTATACACCAGGATGATTCTACCCCACATGGTTTTTTTGAACAGTGGCATACGGTAGATGACACAATAGAATACATTGACAAAAACACATTGAAAGCGGTTGGTCAAACAGTACTTAAAGTTATATATAAAGACTAAAAGGCGGCAAACTATTTTTATATATAGTAATAATGTTAAAGGCTGTTAAAAAGATAATAAATAATAAAAAAAAACTTTTTAAAAAAAATTGTTTTTGTTTATAAAAACTTTATGCTTTTTGAAAAAATGTTATATTTGTCATCGATTTTAAAAACAAATTTTTAATGACCATTTGGCTATCATTTTATAATTCAACATCTTAAAATTTTTATTGTTAGTGTGTTTAATTAATTTTTGTATTTTTGCACTCTTTGATGATATTGATTGAAAGAAGTAAGAATTAAAAATGGAGAGGTGGCCGAGTGGTCGAAGGCGCACGCCTGGAAAGTGTGTATACCCCACAAGGGTATCGAGGGTTCGAATCCCTCTCTCTCCGCTATGATCTATTTTGGAGATTGATAGTGAGATAATTAAAATAATTTTTAACAAAAACCAATAAAATTTAACTATGAAAAAATTATTTGTCTTGTTGACATTAGCAGGAATGCTTGCATTCAGTTTTAATATGGTTAATGCTGATGAGCATACCGCCGATCCTCAAACGGAAATGGAAGAAAACGATACCATGATTGAGGAAGCTGAGCCGGAGCCGGCACCTACAGACCTGGAGGAGCTGGAAGTTGAAGAAGAAGAGGAAGACGTGTCTTTCCATTATGTTTTAAAGGAACAATTTATGGAAGGTGGTCCGGCATTTATGAGTATAGTTTTACTATGTTTGATTATCGGCCTCGGGCTTAGTTTAGAAAGAATCATTTACCTGAATTTGGCTAGCACCAATACAAAAAAGCTTCTTAATAAAGTTGAAGAAGCTATAAAAGAAGGTGGAGTTGAGCAGGCAAAAGAAGTTTGCCGTGACACTCGTGGCCCTGTTGCAAGTATTTTTTATCAAGGCCTGGACCGTTATGATGAAGGTATGGAGATAGTTGAAAAATCCCTGGTATCATACGGTAGTGTGATGATGGGCCGGCTGGAAATGAATTTGACATGGATTTCACTGTTTATAGCTATTGCCCCTATGCTTGGTTTTATGGGTACGGTTATAGGTATGATAAGTGCTTTTGATGCTATTGCAGCAGCAGGTGATATATCACCTACTATTGTTGCTGATGGTATTAAAGTTGCACTGTTAACAACAGTGTTCGGTCTTATTGTTGCTGTCATATTGCAGATCTTTTATAACTATATCGTATCTAAGATTGATGGTATAGTTAACAGTATGGAAGATGCAACAATTTCGTTCATGGACATATTAATAAAGTACAAAAAATAAAAAACCCTTCGCCTTATGAGTGAAAATTTTGAAAGTTTGATAGAAACCGGCATGTTTGTTACATATGGACTAATAGCTATAGCCGCTGCAACTTCTATTTTATTCCCTATAGTGCATTATATAAAGGATATCAGGAAGGCAAAGGGAGTTTTAATTGGAATAGTTGTTTTAGCAGCTGTGCTATTATTTGCCTATGCAATATCCAGCGGCGAACCTTATGATAATGTGTCTGCTACAGCTTCCAGGTGGATAAGTGCAGGCATAAATTCAGTCTTTCTCCTTGCCGGCTTGGCTGTAGTAGCTGCCGTTTTTACCGAAGTGGTAAAAATCTTTAAGTAATATTAATTAAAAAATAAATAGGAGATATATTTATGGCTAGAAAGTCAGTTCCGGAAATGAACGCTGCGCCAATGGCCGACATAGCCTTCTTGCTTCTTATTTTCTTCCTGGTTACAACAACTATGGAAGTTGATACAGGAATAACAAGGATGTTACCACCACCTGTCGATCCAGACGCACCTGAACCCCCACCCGTACGTGAAAGAAACGTATTTGTGGTACTGGTAGACAGGCATGACAGGCTTATGGTAGAGGGCGAACTTACATCTGTTGACCGGTTAAAAGAAAAAACAAAACACTTCTTGCAAAATCCTGAAAACGATCCAACCTTACCCGAAAAAAGAGAAGAGGAAATACGACATCTCGGGGAAGTAGAGGTTTCAAGAGGTGTTATTTCACTTCAGAATGACCGCGGCACATCATATGAAATGTATATATCGGTGCAAAATGAATTAGCTGCCGCTATAAATTCAATTCGTGATGAAGTATCACAAGAACATTTTGGTATGGACTTTAACAAACTCAGAGACCAGGAGCTAATTGATGCCGTCAGGCAAGCTGTGCCAATGTCTATATCTGAAGCTGAACCAAAAGCTATAGGAGAGTAATTATTATGAGTAGATTTAAAAAAGAACAAAAAAAGGGGACTCCAAGAATTAGTACGGCTTCATTGCCGGACATTATTTTTATGTTATTGTTCTTCTTCATGGTTACTACTGTTTTAAGGGAAACACAGCTTTTCGTGCAAACACGGCTTCCTTCCGCAACAGAAATACAACAACTGGAAAGAAGATCGCTGGTAAGCCATATTTACATTGGCCCGCCATTCGATACACAACGCTATGGTAGTGAACCAAGAATTCAGCTGCAAGATCAATTTGCCTCAGTAGATGAGATACCCTCATTTATTGCCGCTGAAAGAGAAGCAACCGCAGAAGCCGAAAGGCCCCTCATGACAACCGACCTTAAAGTTGATAGCGATACTAAGATGGGGATCGTAACTGATGTTAAACAGGAGCTGAGGCAAGTTAATGCCCTTAGAATAAATTATTCTACAGTCAGGGGCGAAGTTCCCGAAAGAGGCAGAAGATAATAATTTGATCTGTATTAATAAACATTTTAGAAGGCGTTTGATATAAAACGCCTTCTTTTGTTAAATCACAAACTAAATATTACCACCAAATTTTTTTGTATAAAAATAGTAACCACCTGTTAAATTATGTTAACCACTGATTTTATATGATTATTGAAGATAACTTTGTAATTAAACTATTTTTTGCCCAAAAATTTAAAATACAATATTGGATTTTTTGATAATTTTTAATTATATTTATCATTTTGTTTTAGATTTTTAATTTTGTGAAAATGTGGTTTTTACCATGCAATCTTTGGTTGATCAAGGAAGTTCTTTTTAAATTAAAAGTTAGTTAAATCTTATAAGTAACAATATGATATTATGATAAAATATTAATGTTTAGCACATTTATTTACAAAATAAGTGTTTAAACAGAAGGTTTCCTCCGGCCGATTCATTAAAATTTTGAGCGGATGAAAAATAGAATCATCATATTATTAATAGCAGGAATATCATTGTCTTTGATTGGTCTGGTATACATTCAGTTATACTGGATCACAAATGCAATATCTGTTAAGGAGGTAAAATTTAACCGGGGTGTTAATGAAGCTATTTCATCAGCAATATATAAGTATAACAAAATTGAGCTGGCCTACAAGTTGTTTTCCCATCGAAACAAAAATCCACAAGTTAAGCCACATTATGCAATTATGGATTCTCTAAATCGTCTGTATTATCAACAAATAATCTCCGGTGATAATAGAGAAGAGCCCCCAGATGAAAACAACGTTTTCTTACAAAGCAGATTCTCTTTAGATACTGAAAAAGCAATCGACGAAAAAACACAATATTCTTTTGATACAACTACTTTGTCTCCAAACAATTTAGGTGTTATAAGCGTAAAAGGCTACTTGCAACGAAATTCGGAAGATGAGTTAGAAGATGCGTCTTTTAATTTATTCCGTGAAAGAACTAAAATGATCAATGACTTTTTCGACGACCTGATTTATAATCAATTCTCTTCCAATATTTCTAATGAAATGCGCAAACCAGTATTAGATTCAATTATCAAATCTGAACTACAAGCGCAAGGGATTAAAACAAAATATGAATTTGGTGTATACAACCCGGTATTGAATTCTTTTTATGCTGAATCAACCGACGATTATACGGATAAATTGCTAAAAGAAGGTTATTTCTTTAACCTGTTTCCCAATAATGTTTTTAGTAATCCTGATTATCTTGTTGTATATTTTCCAAATCAAAAAAGATATATGTTCTCTGAAATGAGTTTAATGCTCGGAATTTCTTCAGTATTTATTATTGCTGTAATTTTTTCATTTGTTTTTGTTATATTTACAGTAATCAGGCAAAAGAAGCTTTCTGTTATGAAAAATGATTTTATCAGTAATATGACCCATGAGCTTAAAACGCCTATTTCAACAATTTCGCTTGCCTGCCAGGCACTTAATGACGAAGATGTGCAGAAAACAGAAGAGCTCTACAAAAGTTATGTTACAATGATAAATGAAGAAAACTACAGGTTAGGAACAATGACCGAAAAAGTGCTTCAAACTGCACTTATAGATAAAGGTAAGCTAAAGTTGAGTTTTTCCGGCTTAGATGTACATGAAATTATTAATAATGCTATAGAAAAAACAGCTTTACAATTAAAAAGCCGTAATGGAGAAATAGAAAAAAAATTCCGGGCTGACTGTTCTTATCTTGAAGCTGATAAAGTTCACCTCGAAAATGTCATATTTAATCTGATTGACAACGCTATTAAATATACGGTAAAAGATCCCCGTATTTGCATATCAACTGATAATACCGAAAAAGGTATTTTAATCAGCGTTGAAGATAATGGCGTTGGTATAAGCAAAAGTCAACAGAAAACAATCTTTGATGACTTTTACAGGGTTTCCTCAGGAAATATCCATGATGTTAAAGGATTTGGCCTGGGCTTAAGTTATGTTAAAAAAATCGTTGAATTACACCATGGAAATATTGAATTAAAAAGTGAGCTTAACAAAGGTTCAAAGCTTACAATTTTCCTTCCCTTTGGATTTAATGAACAAAGAAAAAATGAAAGTAATTAGAAAAATAAATTAACTATGAATAAACAAAATGTTAAAGTGCTGCTTGCAGAAGATGATTCTAACCTAGGAACAATTCTTAAAGCATATTTAGAAGCTAAAGGTTTTCCCACAACATTATGTGTTGATGGGCAGGAAGCCTATGACAAGTACCTGAAAGAATCTTTCGATTTTTGTATTCTTGATGTGATGATGCCGATAAAAGACGGATTTACACTGGCTAAAGAAATCAGGAAAGTAGATAAAAAAATACCCATTCTTTTTCTGACTGCCAAAACAATGCAGGAAGACATAATTGAAGGGCTTAAAATCGGGGCTGACGACTATTTAACAAAACCTTTCAGTATGGAAGAACTTTTGTTAAGAATAAATGCTATTTATAGAAGATATGCGCCTGAAGGGGATAAGACTATGCAAAAAACTTATTTCCATATAGGGAAATATACTTTTGATTTTTCGCGCCAGCTTCTAACAATAAACGGGAAACAACAGAAGCTTACTTCAAAAGAAGCACAGCTCTTAAAAATGCTTTGCGATAATGCAAATGATGTCCTTGACCGTTCTCATGCCCTTAAGCAAATATGGTTTGACGATAATTATTTTAATGCAAGAAGCATGGACGTTTATATTGCTAAATTGAGAAAATACCTTAAAGATGATCCAAGTGTTGAACTAATGAATGTACATGGAAAGGGTTTTAAACTGGTTGTAAATGATGATAAAAAGGCTGAATAGATCTACAATCGGTTTTACTTATCAATTAAGTGATTTTTGTTAAGGTGTTTATGATACAAAGCTTAGCATAGTTTGGCGTTTTGTGCCGGTTATCTTAAAAGTATTTATTTACCCTTATTATTTTTTCAAGCAATTCATTATTGAAAGGTATAACCATTACTAAATTTCTTGCTATGCAGGATGAGCGGAGAATTTTTTCGCTTCTGGAAATCACACAAAGCCTCAGGTCTGTTATCGAACGCAATTATACAGCAACCTATTGGATTAAGGCCGAAATAGCCAAGTTGAATTTCTACCCCCGCAGCGGACATTGCTACCCCGAAATGGTTGAAAAAGCAGGAAATGTAGTTAAAGCCCAAATGCGTGCCACTATTTGGGGCAGTAATTATCAAAAAATTAATGATAACTTTCAGGAAGTTGTAGGAGAACCCATTAAAGAAGGAATAACAATTCTTTTCAGGGCATCGGTGTCATTTCATCCGGTTTATGGACTCTCACTGAATATTAGTGAAGTTGAGCCATCATTTACTTTAGGTGAAATGGCACGTGAAAAACAAAAAACAATAGAAAGATTAAAAAAAGAAGAACTGTTTGAAAAAAATAAAAATACTCAATTGCCTCTATTGCCCGCAAAAATTGCTGTAATTTCTGTTGAAACAAGTAAAGGGTACCACGATTTTTTAAATATTATCAATAACCACCCGCGAAAATTTGCCATTAAGCCCACACTATTTCCGGCTATATTGCAAGGAGAGAAAGCCGTAGAAACTATTTCAGCCCAACTAAGAATAATCAGAAAAAATGCAGGTGATTTTGATGCCATCGCAATTATACGTGGTGGTGGTGGAGATATAGGTCTGAACTGCTATGATTCATACCAGATGGCTAAAGAAGTTGCAATATGCCCCATACCGGTTATAAGTGGCATCGGTCACTCTACAAATGAAACAATTGTTGAAATGATAGCATGGGCAAATAAAATTACGCCAACAGATGTTGCTTATTTCCTTATAGGAAAATTTGAAGATTTCTTTAGCCGTATACAAGATAGCAGGAAATCATTGATCAATAATGCCGGGGCGATTCTTAAGCAGGAAAAATCCAGACTCAGGCATGTTTGGGAAATGCTAGGAGCTTATACAATTAATAATATCCAAAAACAACAACACCGGGTATATAGCCTGGTAAGAGATTTAGATAATGCATCAGGAAATTTTATAAAATATGAGAAAAATAAATTGGCCGATACCGCTTCTAAGGTTGCCTATACGCCCGAAAAGCTAATGCTTAAATACCAAACTAAGCTTAATATGTTTGGTAAACTAATCTCATCCCTGACATTAAAACAACTTAAAATAGAAAAAAACAATATAAATTATTTTGAAAACAAAGCAAGCTTGCTTGAACCTGAAAAAACCCTAAAAAGGGGCTATAGTATTACTATTCACAATGGAATGGTTATAACAACATCAAAATCTACAAATAAAGGAGACCAAATAGAAACACTTTTGCATAAAGGAAAAATAGTGAGCACAGTAAAAAAAAGAGAAGATTAACTACAAATTAAACATCTAATAAATATTAAAATAAAACAAAAATGGCAGAATCAATAAAGTATTCCGATGCAATCGAAGAGCTTGAAAACCTGGTTAATGAAATTGAAAATGATCAAATATCTTTGGATGAACTAACCGGAAAACTCAAAAGAGCTGCACTTTTGATAAAAACATGCAAAAAAGCGCTTTTTGATACCGAAAAAGAAGTAAAAACAATTATTGATGAAATGAATGACCCCCCAACAGAAAAATAAAGTTTTCAAAAAAATAAACTAATTAACCACCTGTATTGTTATTCTTTTATTGAAGAATATTTGGTGTTTATGATTATCAAATGATTATTTTTGTTTTATTATTTATTAACCGAAAGACTATTTTTCAAGTATAGATTTAACAATTTATTCTATCCAAAATGCAAAAAGATAATAACAAGATTATAAATAAGCTTGCTAAAAGTGATTATAAATATGGCTTTTATACCGATATAGAAACAGATAGAGCTCCTAAGGGTTTAACAGAAGATACTATTCGTTTTATATGGGAAAAGAAGAAAGAGCCTGACTTTATGCTTGATTTTAGGTTAAAGGCTTTCAGGCATTGGCAAAAGATGGCAGAGCCAACCTGGGCACATGTGAAATATAAGCCAATAGATTATCAAGATATTACATACTATGCTGCTCCGCACAAAAAACCTCAATATGAAAACCTTGACCAGGTAGATCCTGACTTACTTGAAACGTTTAATAAGCTTGGTATACCTCTTGAGGAACAAAAACAACTGGCTGGTGTTGCGGTGGATGCCGTTATGGATAGCGTATCGGTTGCTACTACCTATAAAAAATCGCTGGCCGAAAAAGGCATTATCTTTTCTTCTTTTAGTGAAGCTTTACAAGATCACCCCGATCTTGTTGAAAAATATATGGCGACAGTTGTCCCATATACCGATAACTTTTTTGCAGCCTTGAATTCAGCTGTTTTTAGTGACGGCTCATTTGTATACATTCCTAAAGGGGTGCATTGTCCAATGGAACTTTCCACTTATTTCAGAATTAATGCCGCAAATACCGGGCAGTTTGAGAGGACATTGATTGTAGCAGAAGAAGGAAGTTATGTTAGTTATCTGGAAGGGTGTACCGCCCCTATGCGAAGTGAAAATCAACTTCATGCCGCTATTGTTGAAATTATTGCCCACAAAAATGCTGAAGTAAAATATTCTACTGTGCAAAACTGGTATCCCGGCGATAAACAAGGTAGCGGCGGAGTGTATAATTTTGTAACAAAAAGAGGCATTTGTAAGGAAAAAAATGCAAAGATATCATGGACCCAGGTAGAAACCGGCTCAGCAGTAACGTGGAAATATCCCAGTTTGATACTCAAAGGAGACAACACTACAGGTGAATTTTTTTCGGTTGCAGTAACAAATAACATGCAACAAGCCGATACAGGTACCAAAATGATACATCTGGGTAAAAACTCGCGAAGCACCATAATCAGTAAAGGTATTTCTGCCGGAAACAGCAATAATAGCTACCGGGGTCTTGTAAAAATGTCCGGGCAGGCTACCAACTCAAGGAATTTCTCACAATGTGATTCTTTATTGCTGGGCGATAAATCAGGAGCCCATACTTTTCCATATATCGATGTGGCAAATAAATCATCTATAGTTGAACATGAAGCCACCACAAGCAAAATATCAGAAGACCAACTCTTCTATTCTTTGCAGAGAGGCATTGATATGGAAAATGCAATTGGGCTTATTGTTAATGGATATGCCAAGGACGTGCTTAAAAAACTGCCAATGGAGTTTGCAGTTGAAGCACAGAAATTACTTTCAATAAGCCTGGAAGGCAGTGTAGGATGATCTTATCATTTTGAAATGAATTTAATTATTTGTAAATCTTTTAATATAAGATTAATTAATAGAACATGGATTACAAGCTTTTACAATAAGTAAAATTTATTATTGTTTAAGTGATTATATAATGTTTGATGTTATAGCATAATATAATGTAGATTGATAATCACTGATAAATAAGTTAAGATTTAGCTAAATTGTATCAACTGTTTTTCAATAAAAAAGTTTAAAATGTTATCAATAAAAAATTTAAATGTATCTGTAGAAGGAAAGCCTATACTTAACGGTTTGAATCTTGAGGTTAAAGATGGTGAAGTACATGCAATCATGGGCCCCAATGGTTCAGGAAAAAGTACACTGGCATCGGTTATTGCCGGTCGCGATTATTTCACCATAGAACAGGGAGAAGTTACATATATGGGAAAAAACCTGCTTGAGATACCACCTGAAGTTAGAGCTAAAGAAGGGATATTTCTTGGATTCCAATATCCGGTCGAAATACCGGGAGTTAGTATGACAAATTTCATGAGAACGGCAATAAATGAAAAACGCAAACATCAAGGGTTAAAACCTTTATCTGGTGCCGAATTTTTGAAACTTATGGAAGAAAAAAAGAAGCTTGTGAAGATAGAGTCAAAACTGGCTAACAGATCGGTAAATGAAGGCTTCTCGGGAGGAGAAAAAAAGAAAAATGAAATATTTCAATTGGCTTTGCTAGAACCTAAATTAGCAGTTCTTGATGAAACAGATTCAGGCCTTGATATTGACGCTCTTAAAGTAGTAGCCAACGGTGTTAATATGCTTAAAAGAAAAGATAATGCAACTATACTTATTACGCACTATCAAAGATTGCTGGATTATGTTATACCTGATGTTGTACATGTTCTGTTTGACGGAAAAATAGTTAAAAGCGGAGGCAAGGAGCTGGCTTTAGAACTTGAAGAAAAAGGTTACAACTGGATAACAAAAGAAACCTAAGCCTGAATTATTAATTCGATAAATTTCTTAAACATGCCTGAAAGCAATAACATAAGCAACCAACCGGAAGTTTTTAAAAACACTTTGACAGAGCTTTTTGAAAACAACTATGATCAAATAATGGAAAATTCTTCCGGTAAAATCAAATCATTAAGGCAAAAAGCATTTGGTATTTTTAAAAAAAATGGCTTCCCCGGCAAAAAAACTGAAAATTGGAGGTTCACTGATCTTAATCATCTTTTCCGCAATGATTTTATTATTGACTTCGAAACTAAATCTCAAAAAGTTGATATAAGTAATATTTTTACATGTGATGTATATGATCTTGACACATACTGTGTAACTCTTATAAATGGGTGGTTTGCTTATAATAATTCGCCTTTGACCAAACTTAAAAATGGGACTATAATAGGTAGCCTTTACAAAGCTATGGAAATTTACCCCGAAATTGTTGAAAAATATTTGGGCTCGATAGCCAAGCTTAATGAACCGGGTTTTGTGCCGCTTAACACTGCTTTTATGCAAGACGGACTATTTATTTATGTTCCCGACAACGTTAAAGTTGAAAAGCCGGTACAGGTTATAAATATTGTAGACTCTCAGAAACCTGTTTTTCTGCAACCGCGAAACCTTATTATTACCGGCAAAAACAGCAACCTTACTTTGATACATTGCGATCATACGTTAACACATAATATCAGTTTTACAAATACTGTTTCGGAAGTAATTGTCGATCAAAATGGTTATGTTGATCATTACAAAGTCCAAAACAAAGGCCGTAACTCATCATTGATAACCTCACTGTTTTTTAAACAGGAAAAAGGGAGCAAGCTTTTCAATAATGCTATAACTCTAAATGGGGGATTTACAAGAAACCAGGTTGACCTCTTAATAAACGGCGAAAATTGTAGTGCAAATTTAAACGGGTTATACCTTATGGATAACAATCAACATGTTGATAATCAGGTTTTTGTTGACCATAAGGCTTTTGAAAGCTTGTCAAACCAGCTTTATAAAGGCATTCTTGATGACCAGGCAAGTGGTGTCTTTAGCGGCAAAGTACTTGTAAGAAGAGATTCACAAAAATCACAGGCTTTTCAAAACAACAAAAATATTTTGCTAAAAGATGACGCAAAGGTTAATACTCAACCTTTTCTCGAAATATATGCTGATGATGTAAAATGTAGCCACGGTGCTACTGTTGGGCAACTTGACCCAAATGCCATGTTCTATCTTAGATCTCGAGGGCTATCTGAACGTACTGCAAGACAATTGCTTATGTATGCTTTTGCAGGTGAAGTCGTGAATAAAATATCAGTCGAACCTTTGCGTGAGAATATAATTAAGCTGGTTGAAAAACGCCTTAAAGGCGAACTGTCAATATGCGATCAATGTATATTGAGCTGCAACAGCAGAGAACCAAAATTTATACAAAATATAGTTGATTGAATCAGAGCCGGAAAAATTAAAAATAGAAATTGTTGTAAATAGGGTTACTTTTGTGATACAGTGTTTAATAATATTTTGCTTTATATAATCTAAGTATATAATATGGATTTTGATATTCAAAAAATACGCAGCCAATTCCCTGCTTTAGATCAACAAATAAACAAAAAGCCTTTTGTTTATTTTGACAATGCAGCGACAACACAAAAGCCAAAGATTGTTATTAAAAGGCTTATTGATTACTATAACAATGAAAACTGCAATATTCATCGCGGGGATTATTTTCTGAGCCGGCAAGCTACCGAGGCTTATGAAAATACTCGGAAAACAGTTCAGTCTTTTATAAATGCCCACCAATCAGATGAGATAATTTTTACACGCGGAACTACCGAATCTGTTAACCTTGTGGCTTCTTCGTTTTCTAAAAAGTTTGTTAATAAAGGCGATGAAGTGTTAATATCGGCAATGGAGCACCACTCCAATATAGTACCATGGCAATTGGCCTGTAAGGAAAGGGATGCTCAGCTTAAAGTTATACCGATAAACAAAAACGGTGAGATAATTATGGAAGAGTATTATAAAATGCTCAATGAAAAAACCCGGATTGTAGCCGTTACTCATGTTAGTAACTCTATGGGTACAATAAACCCGGTAAAACAAATCATTGATGCAGCTCACAATAAAAATATCCCCGTTTTGATAGATGGTGCACAGGCAATGCCCCATTTAGAAGTTAATGTCTCAGAACTTGATTGTGACTTTTATTGCTTTTCGGGACATAAAATGTATGGCCCTATGGGCGTTGGAGTGCTTTATGGTAAAGAAGAGTGGTTGAATCAAATTCCACCCTATCAGGGAGGAGGCGAAATGATAAATGAGGTTACTTTTGCCAAAACCACATTCAATAAACTGCCTTTTAAATTCGAAGCCGGAACACCCAATGTGGCTGATGTACTGGGCCTTGAAAAAGCTTTAACATTTATATCTTCAATTGGCTACAAAAATATACAAAAATATGAAAAAGAACTATTGCAATACACCAACCGGCAAATCAAAAATATTGATAAAATAAAACTTATAGGAACAGCCGGTAAAAAAACCGCTGTGTTTTCCTTTCTTTTTGACGATATCCACCCATATGATACAGGTGTTATTTTAGACAAAATGGGGGTTGCCGTCAGAACAGGTCACCATTGCACACAACCATTAATGGACTTTTTTGAGATTCCGGGAACAGTTAGAGCATCATTGGCTGTATATAACACTAAAGAAGAGATAGACCAGTTTATTGATGGATTGAAAATGGTAAGAAAGATGTTTGTGTAGATGTAATTTAAAATATCAGATAAACCAAGTCGTTGTTTTAAATTGACAACTAAAACCGGTTTTGGGATCTGGTTGTGAAAATCACATACAAAAAAACTCTTATTATGAATAAAAATAACCCTCTCATAGTTTATAAATCAATCATGAAAATATATGGCATTATATTTTTAATTATTATTGTTTGTATTGTTTCTGTGTCTTTATATGTAAGCAACCTGGGAAGCATTATTGAAACAAAAGCTTCTTTCGATTTTTTTATGCAACTGTCGGCAATTATCGTAACAATTGCAGTAATACCAATGGGATACAAATCTTCACAAAGAATGATAAAAAATATTAATTCAGCTCTTTCTCTTACTGAGAAACTTTTGCCATACCGCAAGGCTATGTATTTCAAGTTTTCGTCAATTCTTTTTGCTGCATTTATGGTTAGCCTTTTCTTTTTACTTACCGGCAATACTAATCTTATGCTTATATTGGCTATCATTCTTTTGTTTTACCTGGTCAGCAAACCCAATCCCCTCAGAACTGCCGATGATCTGAACCTGGGAACCGAAGATAAACATAGCCTGATGGGGAAATAAAATTTATTATATTTCATAACATTTTATCTTATTTTTGTTTGTTATTTAATTAATTTTAAATCCATAAATAATAAAGTCAACCATATCATGAGCATAAAGGAAGTTGAATCGCAGGTTATTTCAGAATTTGAAATGTTTGATGACTGGACAGATAAGTACAATTATCTTATCGAGCTCGGAAAGTCAATCCCTGCGATAGATGAAAAATATAAACAGCCGAAGTATCTGATAAAAGGCTGTCAGTCGCAAGTTTGGCTTCATGCATCGTATCAAAATGGGAAAATTCAATTTACTGCTGATAGTGATGCTTTAATTACTAAAGGCATAGTTTCTCTTTTATTAAGAGTATTATCAGATCGTACCCCGGATGAAATTATTAATTCCGACCTTAATTTTATAGATAAAATTGGTCTTAAAGACCACCTGTCTCCAACACGTGCTAACGGCCTTACCAATATGATCAAGCAAATAAAGCTTTACGCAATGGCGTTTAAAGCAAAAAATCAAAAAAACCAGGGTTAAGCAAATTAATTGTTAAAAAAATTATTTTTTTAAATTTATGGATCCAATTTCTGTAAACGATCAACTTCATAATAAAATAATCGAGAATCTAAAAAAAGTTTATGATCCCGAAATACCTGTTAATGTTTATGATTTAGGACTGATATACGCAATAAACATTTCAGAAAAGTCGGAAGTTTATATTAAAATGACTCTTACCAATCCTAACTGCCCGGTAGCTGACAAATTGTTATTCGAAATAAAAAACGAAGTGTCTAAAATTGATGACGTTACAAATGTTGATATTGAGCTGGTTTTTGAACCCAAATGGTCTATGGACAATATATCTGAAGCAGCTAAGCTGGAACTGGGATTGCTGTAAATGGTTTTAAACTATTAAAAAATGCATAAGTGCTATAGAATAAAAATTGAAACATTGATAAGAATTTTAATATTTAAACTTAAAAAAAGATTGTATTTTTGACACGAAAAAAATCAAATTTTATTTAATTGGAAATACAAAACATATTGAATGTGTTTAAATTTA
>PUKZ01000042.1 GCA_003550725.1 Bacteroidales bacterium
AACCTTTCGAGAGGCGCACCCCACAAATCGACTACTGAAACTTGTCAACGGGCCAGCGTGTGCACCGCGAATACTACGCGAGTGTCTGAAACAAACCAACCGAAGTAGGGCGTCTTAACAATAAGCTCAGCTGATTGGCTCGTGGCCATCTCCCGAAAGGCAAGAGAAGCCCGACTCCCGATACCTATCTCAGGACAGTCGCCGAAGGTCGCCGCCAATACTGCTGGAGCGTCATGTTATGCGGGAATGGCCTATCTACGACCGGCCATCATAGCGGGATATTCGTCATGCCGCTACTCGCTGGACACAGTGTTATCCGTCACGTGCACCGGCCCACCCTCTGAGTAGAATCCTCTTCTCCCGGAAAACGGATTGCTCGGGTATAACGGGAGATCAACTCGTTCGACGCGTTGTACTTTTTAGTGGGCGCGTTCAATGACTTAACTGAGCGGCGGTGGTTGTCTTGTGATGGTCGCTTCCGGGCAGCGTCACACGGGTGACAAATGCGCTGATGGCCGCTTCGAGCTTGTGCCGTCCCGGTTCCTCGATCGGAAAGTGCCCACAGCCTTCAAGAAGCACAAGTTCTTTATCGACCTTCAGTCGATCGAAAAAGACTCTCGACAGCTCGATCGGGGTCCATGGATCAACAGTCGGATGCACGAGCAGAACCGGGCAGACTTCGAAGTCCTCAGGCTCATACCGCAATTTCACGTTCATGAGGCTGCGAAGAAAACGCATCGACACAATGGAACCCCCAGCGAGCCGGTCACGCCTGAAGACGCGGCTTACATCCGGGTCGTTTGAAATGAGCTCCATGGGTGCAAGCCACTTCATCGGCATGGAAATGGGGTTCACAAGCGGGCCGAACAACCGCGCCAGAATAAACCCTCCACCTCCCAGAAGTGCATTGCGGCCGATCTTCGCCATTGTCCTCAGGTAACGAGTGTCGGCAAGCGTCGTGGCAATAACACCAGCCGTATGTCCGTTCTCCGCTGCCGCCATATAAGCGAGAAGGCCACCTATTGAAAGACCCCACACAATTACCGGCACGCCGTCCGTACCTCGCTCCCGGTCGATCAACGCCGACGCTATTGTGCTCCACATTCCATATGTCGGTTTTACACGTCGAGATCTGATGGTGAGACCATAGCCTGGGAAATCTGGGGCGACCACTTCGCACCCAGCGCGAAGTGCCATGCGAGCAAAGGGACCAAGTACTCGGCCGTTTCCTCCACCACCGTGAA
Organism: Bacteroidales bacterium; assembly: GCA_003550725.1. GTDB lineage: Bacteria > Bacteroidota > Bacteroidia > Bacteroidales > UBA7960 > PUKZ01. Next base: position 1,245 of record PUKZ01000042.1, read on the forward strand.
TTAGGATAATCCGCGCAACGGGCTTCGGGTGCACATACCGATCCAAGTGAATCGTATGACCGTCGTGCTCCCACCATTCTTCACTTGGAAGATGCTCACCGAACAGCTGCAGATCACCCGGTAAAAACTTCTGATACCATCTCCATTCTGGGCGGTCCCGATACAATTGCTTCTCACCATATCGCGGAACACGCAGCAACCCTCTCATTTTCATTGCTTACCTTTGCCTTCCGATTCTTCAGCGCCGAGTACTTGTCGCAGTACGTGGTTCATCTTGCTCGGTTTGGTTTTTCGTCATTCCTGATTGTTGAGACACCAAGACGTTTCCTGTCAACTTGATGCTCGGCACTGGGTCCGGAACTTCTGTCCATTTCCGCATAACGATAAGCTCAGCTGATTAGCGCACTTGGGCGGCCGGAAAGGACCGAGAAGAATTCTGCAACGCTGGGCGATCAAGCCGGTCCGAGAACCTTCCCGGCGCTAATACTGCTGGAGCGTCATGTTATACGGACTTCTTCGATAGTCATCGGTTACTCCTTTGGCGCCAGTTGAATGGTCACTGCCGGTCCGTCGAAATCCTCATGGAGGGCCTCCGTGCGCGTTGTCCACACAAAACAGTAGATGGCTGACCGGGTCATGCGCAGCAGTTCAGATGTTAGAGAGAGGAATTTCTCTCGCTCGATAGTAAAAATCTGCGAAGCGTGGTTAAAGGTACCATATGGGTCATCGGAATGATCGGTGTGTGTGACAGCAAGAATCCCATGCTCCAGACTATTCCTCCATTGTTTCAGCGTGCCCCATTCCCCGTTGTGTCGATTCAAGTCTGTCGCGATAGAATAAAGACCCATGAGCCCAGGATTGGGATGTGCATTCAGGAGCTCCCATCTATCCTTGTCTTGCTTCCAAAACCTCTCGAAGTACAGATTTTCGCTTTTGTTCACAACCCCGTATAGTTCACAGATTCCAAGTGCAATCTTGTCCAATATACCGAAACATATACGGAAAGCAGCACGGGCAGATTCGATTGATATTCCGATACATTCATCGTTCTCGAGCTCGGTGAAGCATGATTGAGCGTCAACCGCGTCGTTCTCCTCGATCTCTTGAATGGCTTGACAATATAGGTGGCGCGCCAAAGAAAACTCAGATTTAAGTCGGTTGAGTAGCAACTCAAGCCTGGGCACAAAAGAGCCACTAACAGATTTCTGTTTAGTAGGAATCGTCAAGTCATCGCGACGTGCACCGTTGCACCAGCAATATATTCCGTGTTCTGAAAGGAAGAGTCCATTTCGGAGACTAAATTTTCGGTATTCAGACAGTTCATCGAACTCCCGATTATCTATGTTATCCTCAGCGATTACCGCTGCTATGCTCGTACCATGTCGCTCAATCGTCTCGCGTACCGAGGAACAACGCATTTCGAAAGTATTCCGACGAGGATCACCTGAATCTGCAAGTGCCGCAGCGTCTGAGTATCCTTGATAAATTTCGGCTAGCATCTTGAGAGAGTAGCTGTGGGACACCTGATTGAGCCATTCTAGCGAGACAGCACGAGCGGAATGCGACTGCACTATCTCAGGAGCGATTTGGCGTGCTCTATCGTACAGGAGCATAGCTTCAGCTATGCGGCTGGAATTGCTCAAGGCATTAGCGAGATTTATTAGGAGTTGTGGCCATTCCTTTTTGCCTTTGTCGCGCAAGAGTTTATACGAACGCCAGAAGTGACGTTTGGCTTCCGTTAAAGAGGTTGAGTGCTCTGGTACATATCGGAAACCATGCGACCTCTTCTCGACTTCACCAAGCGCCGAAAAAACGTTACCCAAATTGTAGTGATAAGAAATCTCGCCGTACTTCTGGACAAAGAGATCCCGATTAGCTTCAAATAACTGTTGCGAAATCTGAACCGCGCGAACAGACCGGCCCGCGTCACCTATATCACAAAACTTGCATGCCAGTTCGATTGCTTCGGTACACACCGGAGCGTCATCTGAATGCGATTCCCTCAAATTGTCCAAGATACGAATAGCTTCCGATTCGGCTGAGCTATACTCGCCTCGTCGATATAGCTGCTCTATAACGTCAATATCGCTCACAGAACTACACAATGCACCGAGATGGGTCTGGCCTCAAGTCCGTATAACAATAAGCTCAGCTGATTGCCCCATGGCGCTACCGCCGGAACCGACGCCACCACGCAACGCAGCGCGCTTCCCGCCCCCGAGCACCTTCCCCTGCCGGCAATTCTGCTGGAGCGACA
>PUKZ01000030.1 GCA_003550725.1 Bacteroidales bacterium
AGACTCGAATATCAATAAATGACTTGACAAATCCGATAAACACATCAGGATCTTTAACAAGATGTGCTGGTACAATTAGCCCTTGTTTATTTTCTTCCTCATTTGGAAGAATGATTTCTTTTTTAGTTTTAAAACCTTTTCGTTCTTTTTCTCTTTTTTTAAAAGCTTCTAGTACACTGATGCGTTAATAAGGTGCTATGCTCTTTGAATATTTAATAATTATAAAAACATGAAAAAATACTTATAGTCTCTGGCCAAACATATTCCCTTATGATAGTCTATTTGGCTCTTTCTCAAAACCAATGATATTCATCCGGCAAGATCACTTATCTTTAGCACATTATAAGCGTTTATAAGTTCCATTCCAGCTCGTCCTCCTCCACGACGATGCTTCATTTTAATTTGACTATTCGTTCCTTCTAATGGTCCATTACTAATATTTTTATGTATCAAGCTATTTTTTACGGCTTCATAATCGTTAAGCAGCCCTTTTATATATTGTGCAAGAGGATTAATATTACTGTCTTTGTATTTATCAATAAAAGAATTTAATTCAATTACGCTGCTATCATCAAAGACTTTATAACAATCACTTAAAAAACCCACCAGAACCATAATTACTGGATATAATGCTACTGTTTTTTCAAAAATTTCGTTTTTTTTTGTGCTTTATCTTCTTTATTTTCTTTTGATTGAGCACTATCTTCAGTATTATTATGAACACCATAAATCAGTTCTTTCGCTTTATCACTTAATGGTGAATCCTCTCCAGGAGTTTTATCTTGTGAAGTACTTTTTTGACTTTCTTCATCCTTTTTTGGGCGGCTTTCGGAGGCTTTTTTAAGTACCTGTTTATAAACTGTGTTTCGTGAAATTTTCTCCAATTTAAGTTCAGGAGGATTTTCAACAATATCCCTGCTCATTTCCTCAGGTATTTCTTTGCGGAGCTTAAGAATATACTGATAAATTGCATTAGGGCAGCCATTAAAACCCTGCTCCTTGAGAATTGGATGAATTGTTCGGTGGTTTCCACCTTTCTTAACCTCTGCAATAACAGTTTCTCTATATGGTTCAACAATCGATTCATGAGAGGGACGTGCATTCTTTGATAATGTTCTTCTTCTACGTTTGCGAATTATATTCTCATGGTTACTATTTGATTCATTGATCTCATTGGTGCGTGCTTTCACCTTATCTTCGACGTATTCAATGGTGTTTACTGCAGTTCGTCGTAGATTTCGTACATCTTTAAGAGGTATATTTAATGTGTTCGCTATATCAGCGCTTTTAAGACCTTTATCTGCTAATTCCAGTATCTTTAGTGTGTTTCTATATCTTTTTGCTTTAGCTTTTGTTAATCTGGTAAACTGTATTCGTTCTTCTACTTTTTCTTCAGGTACATGAAAGTATGTCTTATCAGGAAGTATCTCATCACGCTGTGTAGCTTGAACCCAGCCATCTCCTTCACGAATAAATATAGTCGCTGGTATTGATGTCATTAATGCTTCTTTTACTGCCGCTTGTGCATTATCTATTAAATGAAAGCGATCAGCTACCTGAGTTTTCCCACATTCCGTTGCTGCAGATGAATAAGAGTTTGCTCTATCCCTACTAAAAAACTCTGCGTCAGGAAACATTTCAATAGCTTTCTTGGCAGCTTCTTTGGTAGTACCGCTTATTATTATTAAAACCCTATGAGTTTCTTCATCCATTAACACAGTACAACCTGAAGACTTATCCCCTTTGCGAAGATTAATATCATCGATTGACAAAACCTTTACATTATTACGCTTTATATTAGATTCAATTTTCATGGCAGACTCCTTTTTTAAATATCTTGCAATTGAGTCATTACTTACTACAGCTCCCTCTCTCCTTAATGCATCCTGTGCAGGTTTACAGCCACTTTCCAATGAACGTTCCACACAGTATTTTTTGAATCGGATTGTTTTTCGTGCTTTATCTTCAGCAAAACCATCTAGCCGTTCTACAAAACGAGTATATGAGCAATCGGGGTTATCACAAAAATATTTTTTACTACGTACAACATGATATACAGCCAATCTGTTATGTGGATTATCTTGCAATGGTTTTTCAAAGTAATCTTTACATTCCTTGTTGCTTATAGTAGCACAAAAGGGGCATGTAGCTTCATTTGATTGAGATTGCCAAAAATATTGAATTTTTCCACAGTCCTTTTCAATATTTTGAAGAACTAAAAATTCAGGAACAATTCCATCAAAATCAAAAAAAGTTCTTGCTGCCATTTCAGTCTTATAAATCTGTAAAATTTCTCCCGGGCTAAACCTTGCTTCATGCAATGCTGTTGAAAAAACATTAAACCAATTTTTGGTATTCATATAACACCTCGCAAAGTAAACTTTTATTATATCATACCATGTAAATCGGTCTTTGTCCAGCTTTTATTTCACCTTTTTTGAGAAAGAGCCAGATAAGTATCAGATATATATCATTAGGAGGGATATTAAAATGTATGATGGAACATTTTTTGATCATTTTTCAAAATTAGAAGGTGAAGACTCCAGACAAGACGGTAAAGTAAGACACAAATTAATTGAATTATTATTTATTACAGTATCAGCAGTAATATCAGGCTGCAATGATTGGAAAGAAATTTCTATATGGGCAAATGCTGAAATCAATGTAAAATGGCTCAAAAAATATATTGAATTAGTACATGGGCCTCCTTCCTTATCAACAATAAAAAGATTATTTAATATAGTTGATCCAGTACAATTTGAAAAACATTTTGTTGAATGGATGGAAGCTGTTATAAATTTACCTGAAAAAGACATTATATCTATTGATGGTAAAACTATGAGAGGATCACAGGAAAAACTTACACCAAAAAAAGCGATACATATAGTTAGTGCTCTTTGTAAATCAAATGGTCTTGTTTTAGGACAGGTAAAGACTGATGAAAAAAGCAATGAAATTACTGCTATACCGGAATTGCTAGATTTATTATATATAGAAGGCTGTATAGTTACTATTGATGCAATGGGAACACAACGCGAAATTGCAGAAAAAATTGTTAATGATAATAAAGCTTATTATGTCTTAAGTCTTAAAGGTAATCAGGGTAATGTACACAAAGAAGTTGAAGATTATTTTAATAGTTTAGAAGAAGATGATATTCTACAGAATTTAAAAAATGATGATAAAGAAGTTACAACAATGACCAGAAAAGCTCAAGAATCAGGATTAATGTTCTTTGAAACAAAAGAAAAAGGACATGGTAGAATTGAAACCAGAACCTATTATTATTCAACTGATACAAATTGGATGATTGATGCTAAAAAAGATTGGCCTGAATTAAATGGTATTGGTATGGTAGATAGAGAAATAATAATTAATAATGAAATAACTACAGAAAGAAACTTTTATATCGGTAGTGTTGATAATATTGAAGATTTTTCAACTGCAGTTAGAAGCCACTGGGGCGTAGAAAGTATGCA
>PUKZ01000050.1 GCA_003550725.1 Bacteroidales bacterium
AGCCGCAGAGATACGCGCGCCGGACACAGCGCGAGACGACGTGGTACCAGGGCGTGGCGTCGAGGGAGACGAGGGCGGAGCGGGGCTGGGTCATACGGGACCTCCTTCCATGGAGTCGTGTGCTGTGGAGGTTAGCGCCGGGGAGGCTGCGGTTCAAGCAAGGTGGCTGTCCCGTAGTTTTTCCTGTGAGCTTCTCCTGCGCATCCTTGCCGCGAACTCGGCGACCGCGATGGCCGGCAGGGACAGGATCGCGAACAGCGCGAGTCCGAGCGGCAGCAGGCCCATGGAGCCGCCGGAGGTCAACATCAGCACCGGGGCCTGCACCAGCATCACCAGCAGGCCCCAGCGCCAGGCCCGCCGCGGCGCCCGGTACCCCAGCACGCCCGCCAGCAGGATCGCCAGCGGATAGGTGACCGTCCAGTACATCGGTGCGTCCCAGGCCTCGGCTCGGCCGCTGATCAGCGAGGTGAGCAGCCAGAGGGAGGCGCCGCCGAGGATGGCGATCAGGTAGGGCTGGGTGTCGGTCGTGGGTGGCGGGTTCATGGTGATTCTCCGCGGGTGGTGACGATGGGGAAATGTAACCCAATGTCGGCCGAAACTGACGTTTTTTGTCAGTATGGGTGACCCTTATGGTCACATTCACGGGGAAAGGGGCGAAAAAGCGGGGAAATTGATGGGTTATGGGGTTGGCACGGGAGATGCATCGTACTACGTGAGAGGAAAATCCTCTTATACATGACTCCAACAAGGGAGAGTGAAGATGAAACAGAACTACAGGGCCCAGCAGGGCTTTACGTTGATCGAACTGATGATCGTGGTGGCGATCATTGGGATTTTGGCGGCGATTGCGATTCCGGCGTATCAGAATTATGTCCAACGGGCTAACCACGCGGCGGCTATTGCCGAGCTATCGGCAGCGAAAGTCGTAGTCGCGGAGAACGCTTTCGCTGGTGAAGCAGAGCCTTGCACCGGCCCTGCGGGTGACGCTGGCGGAGCAGCCGACATCGAGTGCGATGGAACTCTTGCAACGGGAACGCTGACCAACACCTCGTACAGTAATGCCGATAACGTTCAGACAGCGGTTGTTACTTGGACGTATGATGCGACCACTGATGACCCGATCGCTTGGGTAACCACTGCTTGGAACAGCCCATAACGCTCTTGCATTGAATCCGCTTGCGCAGCGCCCCGGCCATGCCGGGGCGCTTTTTTGCTCCCAAATACCGGCTTTATCAAGGATCACCCGGGTTTTCCTAGGTCCCTATCGGTATGATTCGAGCATGAGCCGACGCGCCAAGCCCGCAGCCGCCCGACCGCGGCGTATCGACCCCAGCCATGGCGGTTTCGAAACCATCATACGACTGCGCCCTCGGAACCGGACGCACCTGCCGAAACCTCCCGTTTCATTTCCCGCAAGCCTATGCCTTTCGGGGCAGGGAGCGAGCGTCCGCACCTCCAGACTCCGATGCCGGCCCGATACCTTTCATCGCCTCACACGCTCCTTTTGCGCTCGCGTTGATTGCCCGGCCCACCAAAGCCCACGGATACCCGTCTGGCGGTGAAAACAATTTTAGGGTTCGCGCCGGAGACCTGGTGGGCCGCCTCTAACCCGGCCCAGATCGCCACCCTCCTGCTGCTGGCTCCGCTCTACCTGCATAGCAGCACATTGCTGTCGATCAGCCCGCTTTATGTCTACGACTCGACCCGCTATGCGACGCTCGCGTTCTCGATGGTGGCCAGTCTATACCTGGCCTTGAAGTTGCCGCGGGTCGGGCTGACCCATACGCAGGTGCTCGGTGCAAGTCTCGTGTGTGGCAGCATCGTGCTGAGCCTGCTCGCCAATTACGACAGCAGCATCCGGCTGGAAGCCGCGATCCTGATCATGCTCGTCGCTGTCGGGCTGCAGTATCATCATGCGCTGGTCATCTACGGGACGCGCCACGTCGTCGACATCCTGGGCTGGACGCTAGTGGCCGCAAGCCTCCTGTACACGGTCCATGCCGTTGCGATGATCCTCCCGCACTGCCTTTTCGATAACGACTGCCTGTACCTCAATACGGGTCCCATGGGTTTCGAAAACCGGCGGACCTACAATGACATCCAGGCGCTCATGATACCCGCTCTTCTCTGGTTCATGGTCCAGGCAAATCGTCGGCCGCTGGCGGTTTTCCTTGGGTTTCTGGCAAGCGTCCAGCTGGCCCACCTCCTTGTAACCTCCGGACGCGCAGCGATGTTGGGAATCCTGGCAGGGCTTGCGGTGACATGGTTCGCCAGCAAGTGGCCACCCCGGCATTATTGGCGACTTCTCGCCACGCTGTCCGCCGCAGCCTTGATTTTTGGTTCCCTCGTTTTTTTCGATGGCGCACCCAGTGGCTACTCGACTTCTCTGCGCACATCCGACAGCGGCCGACTCGATTTATGGGCTACGGCCATCCTGGGGGGCGTCACGTCACCGCTGTTCGGCCAGGGACCGGGCAGTTTTGCTCAAGCGGGGCATTCGGTTGCAGGCGCGCACAACGTCTTTCTTGGCGTACTGCACGATTATGGAGTCCCTCTGTTTCTCTTCAGCCTGGCATTTGTCTTTCTTGTTTTTTCCCGCTTGAAGCCGGGCCCCCAGCCATTGCTTTCTTTTTTTGCGGTCAGCTTGCTGAGCATTTGGCTTTTCACCAGCGCAATACATCCCTTGATCACCATCACATCGCTGATCCTTTTGGCGCTGTTGACAAGCGAGGGTCGAGATCACCCTGCCCTGAAGCGCAGCGTCCCCTCGATCTGGTTCCTGGCCCTCGTTTCTGCAGCGCTTGCTCTTTCCTTGGTGGACACACCCCCCATGCGCGAACTTCCGTTCATATTCAGGCCCCGCATTTGGTTGGGCACCTGAATACGGGTTTGTGGTGGTCTCATCTTCGCGACGCGGCCACGCCCACTTGAAAAGCTCCGGGATGGATATGAATGCCTCCCTGGTTGCAAGGGCCGAACGACACGGCTTGAGCGAGGGTCTCGGCGCAGCGCTCGCCTTCGTCGTCGCGGACGTGGGTGCCGGAGGGGCTGACGCGGCGCCGGCAGTTCCCGGTCCGCGGGCGGGCTTCCGGGTCGCGGTGCCGTTCGGAGGCGTGGACGACGCCCAAGAGGGGCGGGTGAAATGCCCGCTGGCATTGACGCAGACGATCGGGGCGACGCGCAATCTTTTGGACACTCACTCCGATTGACTTCCTCCCCCCCGCTCTGCCATTCTCCGCGGCATCAACGCCATCACCGCTCCCACCCCTGAGCCCCGCCATGCCCTACCCCCGCTCGTCCCTGGTCAGCCTGGATGCCACCGCCTGGTACCACGTGATCTCCCGCTGCGTCCGGCGGGCGTTCCTATGCGGCGAGGATCTGGCCACCGGGCGCAATTTCGAGCATCGGCGCGGCTGGATCGTC
>PUKZ01000004.1 GCA_003550725.1 Bacteroidales bacterium
TATGAGAAAAAAGTTTAAAAGGTTTTTTAAAAAACATAACTATTAAACATGGATGAACACCAGAAAGAGCTATATGAAATGGTGCTAAAAAAGTTTTTGGTGTCCCAATGAGGAAAACAGGTGACTTAGCTGCGGATTTATCATCATAATGTTCTTGAAAACATTGCACAGACAATAATTTTATTATTCCATTATGAACTAATTTTTGGTTAGCCCGAAAGGATCTATGAAATAACCAAAACTATAAACATCTGTAGGCTCCTTATAATATTCAAAATTGGATGTGATTGTAAGAACAGGCAAATCGGCTTTAATTATAATTTTTTCAGCATAATTATGCCCTAAAACTTCAGCAATCTTCCCACCTTTTTTGGCAACGATCATTAACAGATCTGCACCTACATTTTTTGAATATTCTAGAATTTTTTCATGTATGCCTGCCCCAGGTATTATCAAAATCTCTGCATTAACTCTTATGCCTGAATTCTCAACATGCTCAACAATATTTGCCAGCATAGCTTCTTGCTGAATGTTATATGCACTGCTTCTTGATTTAGATAAAACAATTATATGCAGAGTGGAATCAAAATATTTTGCAAACCTTATAGCAGTATTAATATCTTCTCTATTCTCTTCGCTAAAATCAACAGGCACAACAATGTTATCAAATCCCTTCCATTTGTATTTTCTTTTTAAAACCAATACAGGCACTTTTGAGCTTGTTATAACTTTGTATGCATAACTACCCGTAATATGTTGTAATCCTTTTTTACCGTGTATGCCCATGAAAATAAATTCGGCAGAAACATCGGTTGCAGTATTACTGATAACAGTAAAAATACTACCAGGCTTTATTTCATAAGATATATCTACACTTGTTTCTTTTTTATAAAAATCTAATATGCTATTAAGCTTAGCTTCCACTTCATTTTCCTCTTTTTTAGTGGCATTTTTACCAATTACATGAAGCAAAACAACCCGGCGATTAAATAATTTTGCTGCTTCTATCGCATGATTGATAGCAAAATCGGCAACCTGAGTAAAATCTGTAGGAACCAATATTGTACTTGGCTTTTCCCGGATATCAGCAGTATGCTTAACCCCCTCATTTTCAAGACATTCTTTGATAGTTTTCAACAATTTTTCCTTATCACATTTATCCGGCCCTGCTTCTGATTTTACAATCCCAATAACATTTACATGACAATCATAATGTTTGGCGATTCTGGCGGCTTTATTTATTTTTTTCAATTTTTCGTAAGCAAAATCTATAGGAACAACAATGGTATTACTGCTAATACTTGTATTGTTCTTTTTTGAAATCATCACCGGCACTCTTGAACCCCTTATAACATTATAAGCAAAACCCCTGGAAAGGTTACGAACGTCGCGATTACCATGATAAGCCATCACAACAAAACCGGCAGATATCTCACTTACAGTAGCTGTTATTACATCAAAAATACTGCCCTCTTTTAGAAGATAAGAAATCTCAATGCCTGATTGCTCGCTTTTTGAAGATGAAATTAATTTTAACTGATTCTCTACTTTTTCCTTTTCTGCTTTTACAGATTTTTCACCTATTACATGAAGCAAACATATTCTCCGGTCGAATGTCTTTGCAATATCAATTGCATGTTCAAGCGCTTTTTCAGCTCCAGGTGTAAAATCCATCGGAACCAGTATTGTTTTTGGTTTAATAAACACATTTGTCTTTACTTCAATACCGGATTTTTTTATTTGTTCGGCAATATTTTGCAGAAATAGTTCCTTGTCTTTTCTCAAATCGCCTTTTTTACTGTCACTAATTCCATAAAAAACATCACCGGTAACACATATGGCACAATTGAAATATTTAGCAAATTTTATGGCAGTTTCAACCCTGTATTTATTAATTTTAGAATAATCAACAGGAACAACAATATGATTGTCCTGAATATCAATATTCTTCTGTTTAACAATCATAACAGGCACTTTGGAGCTTCTTATAACACTATAGGCAAAACTACCTAAAACATTCTGCCCGCCATAGTCTCCATGAATACCCATAACAATAATTTCAGCAAAAATATCATCTGCCATATCAGCAATATCATCAAATATATTACCCTCTCTTATAATATGAAAAATTTCAACACCTGACTGCCGGCTGGAAAATTCAGAAATTGATTGTAAATGGTTTTTTATTTTTTCCTTTTCAGAATAAGTGGTATTTTGTGAAACCACATGCAACAAACAAATTTTTAAATTGAACAGCTTTGCCAGCTCCAAAGAATGGTCTATTGCTCTATTGGCGACATAAGTAAGATCAGTAGGAACAAGTATGGTATTTCTCATATAGATACTATTAATTTATATTATATTGATAGAACAAAAAATTAAACTAATCAATTACCATTTCAATTAGTAAAAAATACAATTATATCTTTTCAAACAAACAGAAATTATAACTGCATAAAAATAAGCAATAAAATAACACAAATAATCAGTTAAACCACATTTCTTCCTGATTTATATATAATTTATACTTAAAGCTCTGATTTTATTATTTTATAACCTGTAATCATGAAAAATGGGAATCACAGGTTACCGTTTATTATTATTGCTTTCTTCGGTCAAAATATCGCTAACGTTATGTTCATTATCTTTTGTGAACTTTTTGTTAATGAGGGTTTTGTTTTATATAAATTGAAGTTGTACACTGTAAATTTGAAAAGATATTGTATATTTGCTTCCAAAGGTTGAATTACCCGTAAAATCTTTTGTATTTTTCAAACAATAATTGTTCAATCAATTTTTAATTACAAAAAAACAGTTTAATAAGCAAAATCAAATTTTTTTAAAAACCAAATTATAAAAAAATGAAATTATTAGAAGGTAAAACAGCTCTTGTAACCGGTGGTGCCAGGGGTATTGGTAGGGCTATTGTTCTTGCATTTGCCGAAAATGGGGCCAATGTAGCCTTTTCTGATTTAAGTTATGATGATCATGCGAAAGGTGTTGAAAAAGAAGCAAACAATCATGGCATAAAATGTAAGGCATTCGAATCTGATGCATCAAGCTATGAAGATTCAAAAAAGCTCATTGAATCTGTTACTAAAGAATTTGAACGTATTGATATCCTGGTAAACAATGCCGGCATTACCCGTGATAATCTTTTCATGCGCATGACCGAAGATAATTGGGATGATGTGATAAGAATCAATCTCAAGTCGGCTTTCAACCTGACGCATGCTATTCAGAGGCTTATGCTTAAACAGAGAGGAGGTTCAATCATTAATATGAGTTCGGTTGTGGGGTTAGGAGGAAATGCCGGGCAAGCCAATTATGCCGCTTCTAAAGCCGGAATGGTTGGATTTACCAAATCCATAGCACAAGAATTAGGATCGCGCAACATACGATGCAATGCTATTGCTCCGGGCTTTATCGAAACCGAAATGACAGCTAAATTATCTGAAGACATTAAAAAAAGCTGGGCAGAAACTATTCCACTTAAAAGAGCCGGCAAGCCAGAAGATGTAGCTAACATGGCAGTGTTTCTTGCATCAGACCTATCAACATATGTTACAGGTCAGGTAATTACAGTGTGTGGAGGTATGAATAAATAAATATTTTTTATCATAAATCGGACAACAATATTATTTTTTTGTTAAGTTGCTTAACAAAAAAACATCCAATTAGTAATATTAGCTATTGCCGTAATAAACAAAAATGAATGTTTATTACGGCAAGTTATATATTATTACCCGGTTTATTACAATATTTAATTTTATAACATATATAAAACCTGTAAAATAAAGGTTTAATAAAGGCTTAGATAATGTGGTTTTATAATAAATATTAGTAATAATTAAATCCGATAAAATTCCAATAATACATTTGAAAAATTGCTATAATATTTATTATTGATATTATTATATAATAGAGCCGACTGCGAAGCCTAAATTCTTTTATAGCCAATATTTTATAATTGTTATACAGCATTATAGCAGTAAGTATTATAAATATAAATGGTAGCAAAAGTACAAACACCATCCCTGATCCGGGCGGTGCCGAAAACACAACCTTATCAGGGTCACCTATGGAAAAACTGAGGAATATATAAAAGCATAATAATATTATAGCTGCTACCCATGCCGTGAATTTGACGTTAAAAGGCAATGCTTTAGGCGTTTTTCGTAGTGGTTTATAATTTCTTCTGGCAAAAAATACAATTGGCCAGAAAAGAAGCGTTACCAGTGAAAAAATAATAGCAATTAATAATACCGCCACATTAAGACTTTGGCTTTCGTAAAACGGCACTCTGCTAAAAGCCATTATAGGCCATGAACCTTTAAAAGCATGTGTTATATTACCTCTATCGTCTTGCTCAAAAGCAAGTATCTTGCAGCTGTGTTTTTCTCTGAAAATCAGGCTGTCAACAGGCAGCCAATAATTTACATCACCCATAATTTCAGTTTTTAACATCTCATCTTTTACTGATATTTCAGTTTGATTAATTAAAGACAGAATTTTTGTATAGTCAGAATGGGGATGCCTGTTAGGTGTATATTTACCGGTGAAATTTTTAAGGTATTTTTTTTCAAATTCAGCCGGCTCAGTTAGTTTTTGGTCTTTAATAAAGAAATGTTTTATAAAAATATCCAACACATCCATGTATAAACCACCGCCAAGTTCACTATTGAAAGATATAAAAAACCCTATATTATGCTCAGGCATCAAAGCCATCAAAGAGTGAAACCAAAAGGTATCACCGCCATGTCCGATTATTTTTTGACATTTCCTGCTCATATCCATAAACCCGTAAAGGCAGGGATTAACCATTGGAGCATGGTACATCACCGGCTCAAGCATCTTATCATAAGTTGCTGGATCAAGAATAGTATTATCTTCAAATTTGCCATGTTGCAAAAACATCCGCATAAAGTTTGCCATGTCTTCTGCTGTTGTAGTAGCACCACCGGCAGGTGATAGTGGCACATATTCAAAAGGCTTTTCAATCATTTCACCATTAGCAAACCTGTATCCTTTACTCAACTTGTCTATCATTTCTTCGGGTAGAGGCTGGCGAAAAGTTGTATTATGCATATCAAGCGGTTCAATTATATATTCTTCAACGTAATCGTTCCACTCCATGCCTGAAACTATTTCTACTATATGAGCTGCCAAAGCAGTCCCATGATTAGAATATGATGCATGAATACCGGGTGGGCGGACCCTCTCAGGCAGTTGAACTTTCAATAGCTCGTTTAACGGTTCACCTGCCAGGTCCTCAGCAAAAAGCCCCAGCACGATATCCTCAAAACCAGGTGTGTGACTCATTAAGTGAGTCATGGTAATAGGCTCCTCAAAAGTGTCAGGTATTTCAAAATCCTCAAGATAATAATTGATATCTCGATCAAGATCTAGCTTACCTTGCTCTACCATTTGCATTACAGCTACCCATGTAAACATTTTAGATATTGATGCTATTCGAAACATAGTCTCTTGAGGATTTACCGGCAACTTCTCTTCCACATCCCTGTACCCATAACCTTCCAGCAGAATTACCTCACCGTCTTTTACTATACAAGCGGTCGCACCGGCAATGTTGTTGTCAGTCAGCTTAGAAGCTATCAAACCCTCCATAAAAGCATCCAGTCGGGCTGAATCTATTTCGACCTTGCCATGAACAGAAAATAGACCAACCAAAAAAGTGAAAAGCAAAATTAGTTTTTTCATAGGCTTAACTTTTATTATTATTGGTAATTGTTGAGTGTACTAAAAAAAGTATTGTGCTTTGTATATTTTGAACTTTACTGAAACCTAATAAATTATTCCGCAAAACGATATATATATTTAACAGCTCAGTCATTGGCAAAGCCTTAATCCAATAGTTAAAAATCATTAACTTAACAAAGGTATAATTTTTTGTATCACTTTTAAATTTAATTAACGAATTTGCGATTTACCTTTAATTTAAAAACAAAAGCCTCCGGAGATTCTTAAATCCCGGAGGCATGAATGATTTAATTTTGAAATATTTTACCCGTAATTTAAAATCCGTAATCCAAATATTTGGGAGGTTTTTCATCTTTAGGTTTATCCAACCTCAGGTAATAATCAAACCACTGCATTGTTCTTACGAGATAGTCATACCTGTTGAGGTTAATACGATTGCCATGCCCTTCATTGTTGTACCAAATGAGCCTGGTAGGTGCATCTCCATGAAGTTTTAATGCTTGGTATATTTCAAGTCCTTGTGATGGATGGACTCTGGGGTCATCAGTACCATGCAGGACTAATGTAGGAGTCTGGCTTTGGTGTGCATATTTCACAGGGCTCGCTTCATATACTTTCTTCCAGTCTTCGTGAGTCCAAAATCCCCAATGAACATAATAATCTTCATAAGGTATATCGGTAGTATTTCTTTTTGATATTTGATTACCAATTCCCACAAAAACAACTGAAGCGGCAAAGCGTTCAGTATGCTTAGTGGCTGACCAGGCAGAAAAATATCCGCCATATGAACCACCTCCCATACCAACTCTGTCTTCATCAACATATCCTATATCAATCAGATGATCAATACCATCAAGCACATCATCATACTCAGTACCAACAAGGTCGCCATAACCTGCCATTGTAAAATCGACACCACGTCCGGAGCTCGCACGATAATTGGGCATAAATACAAAATAATCACGTGCGGTAGCAACCTGGCCCCATATAGAGTAATGTGTACACCACCCATTTTGTACTGCTGCTTCAGGCCCACCATGTATATATGTAATCAGCGGATAACTTTCATCTTCATCGTAGTTGAGAGGATATAACAGAACGCCTTCAATCCGCTTTCCGTCACGTGCATTATATTCAACCATACGTTGTTCGGACAAACGAATATCATCAAGCCATGGGTTATGGTAGGTTCTTCTTTCAAGTTCACTGTCATCCAAACCAAAAGTATATAATTCAGAAGGATGGGATGCTGTATTACCGGCAAAAGCAACCATACCATCGACATGATTGAATCGGTTAAAAACAATATCACCCGGCTGGGTTAATTTAGTACGCTCCTCAGCATCAAGTTCTTGTTCACTTAAAACAATATCAACACCCTCTTCGGCAGCAAATAATAAGGTATTATTATCTTTCCAGGCTATATCAATTACCGATAACTCCATTCCTTCAACATAATTACGCAGTTCATCAAACTCTTTATCTGTGGGTACATCTATTACAAACAAACTACCAACCACCGAATCTTCAAGTTTGGACGAGGAACGAAACGCGAGCTTTTTGCCATCAGGGCTCCAGGCAAGAGTTTCAAGTTTGCCGGGATTCTCCATAATTAAATCAACCTCACCAGTCTCAAAGTCAACCACATGTATACGCCTGAACATATATGAATGATCAATCAGGTTTTTGGGAGCTATTGCCGCTGCAGCACGCTTCCCTTTGGGGCATACAACAAAATCAAATACAGTAACATCCTCTGTAAGCTGACGTATTTCACCATTATCCAAATCTTTCAAGTAAAGGTTGATATGACGCCACTCTTCCTCATAAATCTCAATATCAAACCCCTTATCCCTTAATTCTTTACTTTCTTCATCCTCGGGTTCTAAAGCAGTAAACGCTACTGTGTTGTCGTTGAAATATTCATATTGGCGTATAGATCTTTCATATTCGAAAAGCGGCTCAATATCTTTTTCTTCCAGATCAACCTTAAAAATTTGAACACCTTCAACATCTTCAACCATATTACTGGCTCTGAACGTAACTGCATCAGATTGCGGTGTCCAGGCAACTGAAAAAACAATATTTTCACCGGTGACAAGCTTAGTAACCTCTTCGGTTTCTGTATTATAAACATGCAACTCACGATAATCAGACCCGGAATTGGGTTCACCTTCATCATCTATAAATGGCCTCGGTACAATCACTGAGTATGCTATATGACTCTTATCAGGAGAAACAGACACTTCAGCTACTGTGTTTAATTCAAAAAGCTTCTCAGGCGTTAAAATATCATTTTTTTCAGCAGAAACGAACAATGATGCCATAAAAAACATCGGCAAAATAAAGACTGCAATCTTTTTTAATTTCATAGTTTTTTTATGTTTTTTGGTTATTAAATTGTTGTTTAGTTATTTAAAAATTTTGATATAAATATAGTAAAAATTAATACCATTGGTCAATAAAAATTTTAAGATTACTCGATTTATTTGTAATGGCTTCACTTTAAATAAAAAATGAAAAATTCAACCTTCAAGCAGTGTTATCAAGAAAAGGCAGCGAGACCCCTCAAACGACGTTATCGCAAAAAGGGCGACGAGACCCTTCACTACGCTAGCGCTCCGTTCAGGGTGACAGCGCCACTAATTAAGGGTGGTGGGTGAGAGCAGCGGCTGTGTAGCCGCTGCTCTCACCCACCACCACCCACTATAAGAAATTGATTGTCATCCTGAACGAAGCGACAGCGTGGTGAAGGAACTCGTCAAAGAACAGCTTAAATTAAAACACACTAAAAATGTAACTCTTAAGGGCTTTAGCCCTCTATTCTCTCCTTCCAAACAAGATGTTTTCCAAAAATTTCATCTAACCTTTTGGGGTTATGGTCAAAAATCCCATAAACAGCCGAGCCACTACCGGTCATAGAAGCATAAACAGCACCTTTATTGTAAAGTGTGGATTTTATTTTTTCAATACCGGGGTATTCTTTAAATATCACTTTTTCAAAATCATTTTCAATTGTTTCTTTCCATTTACTTATTGGCTGAGAAACCAGCTCTTTTATTGATTTGCGGCTTTTACAGGGCATCACTTTCCCGTAGGCCTCTTTTGTATCAATATGAATATTTGATTTTATGATGGCAATATGATAACCTTTCATATCAACATTCACATCTTCAAATACTTCACCTTTATTTTTACCTATCATAGGTTTATTAAAAACAAAAAAGGCACAATCAGCTCCGAGTTTTCCGGCATATATGGCAAGCTCTTCATTGCTAAGTCCCAAATGGAATATTTGGTTCAACAACAGAAGTGTGTTAGCCGCATCACTACTCCCACCACCCAGACCGGAACCCGGCGGTATCTTCTTATGCAAATGAATTTTTACAGGGGGGAGGTCATATTCTCTTTTCAATAGCTCATAAGCCTTTATAACAAGGTTGGACTTTTCATCCAGGGGTAATGGCAATCCTGATTGGCTAAATTCAGTACTACCATTCGCAGTTATAATCTCCAATCCATCAGTAAAGCTCAACGGGTAAAACAAAGTTTCAATATTATGGTATCCGTCAGGTCTCTTTTCAAGTATGTGCAAACCAATATTGAGCTTGCACCTGGGAAATGATATCATGGTATTGCTTATTTACATGTTTTTTGTCAAACAACTATGAATTAGCTGTCTTTTGCACTTTCAACCAAAGTGCGAAATTAAAAAAAAAATCACAAGTAAAGTATGCAAATTAAAAGTTTCAATTCCCCTGGTACATCTTTGCGAGGTACTCCCAGAAGTTTTTATGGAATGTCTCACCTTTTTTGCCGGGATAAAGTTCAAAAAAAGACTTTCCGGTGGTTTTGCCGGGTTCAATACTGATTTCCACATCTGGTTTGAACAGCCTTCTTACTTCGGGATGAAACTGAACTCCAATTACATTTGGATACTTTTTGTGTTCTATTGCTTCTACTACCTTACCATCTGTTGAGGTGGCAGTAACCTCGAATCCTTTACCGATTTCTTTTGCAGCCTGGTGATGAGATGTGTATACAAAAGGCTTGGCCGAGGCATCAACGGCAATATTAGACATATGGCTATCTTCTTCAATAATTATTTGGTGATAACCATCCAGATCAGCCTTGTCATCAACCCGCAATTGCCTGTTATAATTCCTGTGTCGCTTGTTTTGATCCATTTCAAGAACTTCTTCAACAGTTGACAGACCATATATTTCAAAAGGAATATCCTGGTAGAGGGTACCACCGGTAGCTACATTCATAGTTTGCATTCCGAGGCAAAGACCAAGTATCCGATAATCAGGATTCGCTTCTATAAATGGTTCAAATGATTCATCCTGATAACCACCCAAAATATGAAAAAGCAGGGATAATTCCATATAATGACGTTGGGGGTCACCTATCACCGATAACAAGCTTGCAGGTTTGTCATAAGCACGTGGGGGTATATCAGGCCCACCAAAAAAAATTATCCCTTCTGAAGAATCAAAAAGTTCACGAAACCGGCCGGTTAAATCATTTTCCCTGTAAATATTTTCAGTCTGTAAACTCTTCTTCAACCCTAAAAAAGCATAATTCACAAGGCCATGCTCCTCAACGAAATCATATGATGGTTCATAATTATAAGCTGACTCCTGAGGATAAACACCTACCACCCGATAACCATCGGGAAGAGAAAAAATTTCATTCTCAGTAAGAAACTTGAAAGTTTTTAAATTATTTACTGTAGGATGCACCAATACAATATGTTTTTCACCTTCAACAAAAACCTCTCTTTCCTTTACATCGGATACGTGTTCGCAAGCATAAAAAATTACCAATAAAAATGAAATAAATAATAATTTATTCATAAAACTAATTTGTTTAAAAGTTAAATAAATATAACATAACCAAGCCTTCCCGCCATATAATATGCGAAGAAGAAATACTCATTTTTGCATGCAAGATAATGAAAAAAGGAACATTCAACCAACTTGATTTATCTTTGACAAGAAAATATCATTCAAAATAATGTAACAAAAAATGAATATTGAAAAAGCTTTTGCCGCTTTTTGCGACGCACTGCCATATGAACCCACCGACGATCAACAAAAGGCAATAGAAAACATTTGTCAATTTATATTTGACAAATCAAAATCATCAATTTTCCTGCTTAAAGGTTATGCAGGTACAGGAAAGACCACCCTGGTAAGCAGCCTTGTAAAAGTTTTACCGCAACTTAACTGCGATAATGTACTTTTAGCACCCACAGGCCGGGCTGCGAAAGTACTATCGTTATATTCAGGCAAAAAAGCTTTTACGATACACAAAAAGCTTTACCGCTTGCAAACCAACAGCCAAGGGCTGGCGTCATTTGTGATGATGACCAACAAGCACAAAAACACCCTCTTTATTGTTGATGAAGCATCAATGATAAACACTAATACTGATCATGACAGCCAGAGCTTATTCGGAGGAAGAAACATTTTGGATGACCTGGTTGAGTATGTATATAGCGGGCAAAACTGCAAACTTTTTCTTATAGGTGATAATGCACAATTGCCCCCTGTTCATATGGAGACAAGCCCTGCCCTTGACCGGAAACATATTAAAGCAAAATATGGTTTTAATATTTTTTCAGCACAATTAAGCCTGGTAGTACGACAAAGCCTGGAATCAGGAATATTAAACAATGCCACTATAATACGCAACAAGCTGGCTAAATCAGGCAAGTCAATTCCGAAATTTAAACTAGATGGTTTTTTTGATATAAAAAGACCTCATGGGTGGGAATTGGAAGAAGCAGTAGTAGATTCATTTAGCAGCAACGAAAAAGAGCAATCCGTGATTATATGCCGTTCAAACAAAAGGGCTAACCTCTACAACCAACATATAAGAAACCATGTATTATTCTTTGAAGAGGAGATAAGCAGCGGCGATTACCTTATGGCTACACGTAACAATTATTTTTGGCTTCCTAAAAGCTCCGATGCAGGGTTTATTGCCAATGGCGACATTATGGAGGTCTTAAGGGTAATAAAAACCGATGAATGCTATGGATTCAGGTTTGCCGATGTGTCGGTCAGGCTGGTGGATTATCCCGATGAACCGGTAACGGAATTAAAGCTTATCATAGATTCACTCCATAGCGATAAACCCTCCCTGTCATTTAAGGATCTTAGCAAGCTATACGAAGAGATTCAGGCTGAATACAGCAATATACCGGAAAAACGCAAACGTTATCTGAAAATAAAAAATAACCAATATTATAATGCCCTGCAAGTAAAGTTTGCATATGCTTTAACTTGCCACAAGTCACAAGGCGGACAATGGGAAAACGTTTTCATAGAACCGGGATTAATACCCGGGACCAATCCCGACAAAGAATTTTACAGATGGTTGTATACCGCAGTTACCAGGGCAACGAAAAACCTTTATCTGATAAACTTTGCAGATGAGTTTTTTGAATGAATTCAGCTAGAGACGCCATGTATAGACTCTCTAGCTGAATTTAAAAAAATTACATCATGAAATTCAATCTTATTAATAAAAAAATTCTATAACTATGGTTAAAAAAGTTATAATCAAACCTGTTCTACTTTTCTGCATTTATACATTGGCTTTTCATTCTTTGAAATCCTCTCCTATTCCATCAATTAAAGATACTATTCAACCTAAAACATGGCTTACGGCAGGACCTTTTTCAACAGGTGCCAGGGAGTCGACTACTGATCATCTCTATTTGAAAAACTAATCAGTATTTAACAAATTTTAACAATTAATTTAACATTAATCAAATGAACAATTGCATAAATTTGTACTTTATAAACTAAAATTGTATATTTGGTTTACCTTTTAAGATTAACTTTTTATGAAAATTAAAGCAATAGAACAGCGCATAATAATAAAAGCTGAAGAATTATTTTTCAAATTTGGTTACACAAAAACCACAACAGAAGACATAGCTCGTGAGGCATCTGTAAGCAAGCGGACTTTATACAAATACTTCAGAAGCAAAAGTCATATTCTCGAAACCTTGATCATAAAATTAACTACTATTATGACTAACGAGCTAAATAGGATAATTCAATCGAAATCAAGTTTTCCTGAAAAATTGCATGATGCATTAATTGTAGAAAGGCAAATCCTTTCTAAAGTTTCCAGGCATTTTATTGAAGACATTCAGCGTAATGTCCCTGAAGTATGGAATGAACTTTCAGAATTTCGTAAAGATATTGTTAACACTGTTTTTGCAAATTTACTTGAAGAAGGAATAAGTGCAGGTTATGTAAATAAAAACATAAATCGTGGTATTGCAGTGCTTGTTATGATAAGTGTTACTGATTTAATAATTAACTCTTCTATTGAAAAAACCTTGCCTTCTAATCTTTCAGCTCTTATACCACAGGGAATAGATAACATATTTGAGGAAATAATCAACATAATATACAATGGTATTTTAGATAAACCAATAACTTACAATAAATCATAGTTTAACATGCGCTTTATAACAAGTATTCGAAAAAAACCGGTTTTTTCCTTTGTTTATTTATTAATTATTTTTTGCTGTTTTACTATTGATACTGAGGCACGGATCAACTCCCGGCCTGTGGAATTGTCATTAGAAGATTGCAGGGATCTTGCAAGGGAAAACAATCTGCAGCTTGAAATTGCAGGTCATCATAGTCAAGCCGCATCAGCTTTGCGCAAAGCATCTTACACAAAGTTTCTTCCGGGCTTTGATTTCTCAGGCTCATATCTGCGCACCAATAAAAAATTCAACTTGCTTGATGAAGACATGTTACTTCCAGTTGTACCTATTAGTGCGATTGATCCTAATACAGGACAAGTTGATCCTGACCTTCTATTTAATCCTGATTTACATCCTGATGATGCTGGTGTTATATTCCATAATGGAAAACCTGTGACAGGCCCCGACGGCAATCCGTTGTTTTACCGTTACACCTGGCTTCCAGAGGATCAGCTATCCTTTGGTTCAAAAAATAATTTCCTGTTAAACCTGGGAATGACTCAACCAATATATACAGGTGGTAAAACCAGAACTCAATATCAAATCGCTTCACATATAGAAACTATGTCTAAACAGGGCAAAGATTTAGAGTTGTCAGAAGTACTTTTTGAAACCGAAAAGCTTTACTGGAAGGTTTATACTTTACAGGAAAAACTTGAATTGGCAGAGGAATATTATTCTGTTCTTGAAAGCATGGTTAAAGATTTGTCTGATTTATATGAAGAAGGAATAATATCACAAAACGACCTTTTAAAAACAAGGGTTAAACGTAATGAAGCCAATCTGGATCGTATAAGAGCAAAAAACGGATTGGATTTAGCCAAAAAGTCGCTTTGTCAACTCATAGGATTACCTATATCGACAGAAATCGAAGTTCGCGATACTTTGTGGACCGGTGATGAATTAGATCCTTTGGATGCATTGTTTCACAGCGCCTTAGAAAACAGGCCCGAATTACAAATGGCATCAACCAATGTTGAGTTGGGCAAGTCAGCTGTTGATTTGGCCAGGGCAAGATTTTTGCCTGACATTGCTTTAAGTGCAAATTATTTTATGGCAAGGCCCGACCCATACCATGGGTTTAGTGACCAATTTGGAAATGATTGGAATGTAGGTGTTGTTATGCAAATTCCGATTTTTCACTGGGGCGAGCGAAGGCATATACTTAACGCTGCCAGGCACGAAAAAAAAGTGCAGGAAAAAAAGCTGGAAAACTTCAAAGAGCTTGTTAAGCTTGAAGTAAACAAAATATATTACGAAATAAGTGAAGCCAATGAAAAAGTAAATATTTGCGAGTTATCATTAGAACAAGCTGAAGAAAATCTTAAGCTTGCAGAAGATAATTTTGATGTCGGCAATATAACAACAACCGAACTGCTTGAAGCTCAAGCATTATGGCGAAAGGCATATTCAAATTATATTGAAGCAAAATCAAATCTTAAATTACAACAAACTAATATGCAAAAAGCTATTGGAGAATTAATTGATTAGTGATGAATTGATTTATAAAAACAGTTTTTATAATTAACTTAGATTTTCACGGTAAATGCAACTTAAAGGGATTTAATTAAAATAGATATTTTCAAGAATGGGAAGAGGTAAAACCTCCTCCCATCTCTTGAAGGTTTTCATTAATTTTACCCCCTAA
>PUKZ01000028.1 GCA_003550725.1 Bacteroidales bacterium
AAACGGGCAAATCGGCTGGGAGCTTAACCGCACCCTGCCTGTTCTCGGGGAAGTAACCGCCCTGGGAAGAGAAGAGTTGAACTTGCTTGATCTAAACACTGTGCGCAGCACAGTGAGAAAGTTAAAACCTGATTTGATTGTTAATGCTGCCGCCTACACAGCGGTGGATCAGGCGGAAGAAGAAGCAGCCCAGGCGGAAGCGCTTAATTTTAAGGCTCCCAAAGCTTTGGCTGAAGAAGCTGCTTTAATCAAGGCACTGTTAGTACATTATTCGACAGATTATATTTTTGATGGTGCTAAAAGAGAGCCATATAGAGAAGATGACCTTCCCAACCCCTTAAATGTTTACGGAAAAACCAAACTGCAGGGGGAAAATGCTGTTAGAGAAACAGAAACAAATCACTTGATTTTGCGGACCGGCTGGATTTACGGACTCCGCGGGAAAAATTTTCTTCTGACTATTTTACGCCTGGCCTGCAAAAGGGATTTATTAAATATTGTCGATGATCAGTTTGGTTCGCCGACCTGGTGCCGGCTGATTGCTGAGGCCACCGCTCAAATATTAGCGCAGAATGTTAACAATATGGAAATACAAGGGACATATCACTTAAGTTCCTCAGGAGAAACTACCTGGTACCACTTTGCCAGAGCTATTTTAGAAAGTGACTTAATTGAAGAAGAGTTATCTTGCCGGGTTGAGCCGTTAACTTCAGAAGAGTATAAAAGACCTGCCAGGAGGCCTGCTTATTCGGTGCTTTCAAATGAAAAGTTAAAAACCGAGACAGGTCTAGCCCTTCCTGGTTGGCGGTATTCTCTACGTTTGGTTTTGTTGTACTATTTATGGATAAAGAATAAATCCTGGAGGGATAGTAATGGACCAATTTTGGGAACCGGTAATTAAACCGGTATAACAAATAATAGGTGCACTTGAGGACCCATGACTAATGCTAGCTTTATTAAGGATTTGCTTTCACAATGGATAATAATCAAAGATCTGAGATAGTAAACAGAAATAATAATATAAAATGCAACGAAGGCAAGGAAAACAAAAAAGAATGATTAGAGTTTATATTTTATCCAGACAATGTTGAAAAGAGTCCTTGTTTTATATGGGATTACACTTTACATTCTAAAATTTATATTTTTAAAAACCAAGGGTGGCTATTCATACAGCTATTTCAGGAGATTATGATTGACTTGAAGATCCTTTGGTGACAAATGATAACTATTTGTAAATTTGTTTTACGGATAATAGAAATATAAAATCTAAAGTGTGGCAAATAAAAACTATGCCATTATTTACTAATGATAAAGTAAGGAATGCTATTATACCAAATACTGCCACATCTCTTACTCGATAATTATGATATAAGTATTTGGGTAGATGTTAATTATCTTATAAGAGGTGATATTGTTCCTTTGCAAGATAACTATTACAAAATCATTCCTTGGTTTTCTTTAAACACCCAGAAAATCGGGGTTCCCTTTATGAAAAAACAAATGCCTGCATTAAACTAGAAAAGATGATCCCAATGTAATAAACAAACAGATTAAAAAATATCATTCTTTTGGAGTGCCTGAATTTGCAATACCTGCGGCTCGTGTTATTTTCAGAAGGCATAAAAGCCTTTAAACAATTGATCTTATGAGGTTTTGGTGGGAAGAAATAGTTAATCATAGTCGCAGAGACCAAATCAGCTTTGGTTACGCTGCCTGGATAATTAAGTTTAATTATCTAACTATAAATGACAACTTCAGAAAAAATAGACGGTTGGAAATTAAAAAACATGAAAAACCGAAAAACAAAATCTGTCAATCGGAAAAGCAGTCTGCACAAATAACTAACTATTACCTTCTTCATAAACAGAATGAAATGAAAAGCTCTAAACATTTTAAGCCGAGTGAAGAAAAAGGAGCGGAAAGTATGGCTAAAAAAAACACACGTGAATATAATGGTCATGAATGTAGTATGGATGAAGAAGGAGTCACTTCTGATGGCAGGGTAGAAAGATCTGAAGCAAGCGCTTCTCAAAGCTATCTAGAAGAGAAAAATGACAAGACTGAACTTGTTTTCATGCTTAAGAATAAGGAAGCAGAATTAAAAGATGTCAAAGATGCATTAGAGCGGGAAAAAAAAGCTAGGCAGGAACAGGCCGAACTTGATTGGGAAGAAAGAGAGCATTTTGATGGACTTGTAAGACACAGGGATGGAGAAATTGAGAAGTTGAGTCAGGAGTTGCATCAAAAAAATCTGAAAATCGAACAGTTGAGTCATAAACTGCATCAAAAAAATCTGGAAAACAAAAAAAATATACAACTACTGGAAAAAAGATTAACCTGGGTGAGAAATGATTTGGTTTATCTTGTTCGCTTGCTAGATAACTTACAGGTTAATCTTATAACACTGCTTCAATCAAACCGCTGGAAAATGGGCAATTTTTTGGGTGAAATACCAAGAAAAATCATTTTCAGACCGCAGGTATCAATGCCAGCACAACATTTAGAAAAGTTGTTAAAAAAATACAATACATGGAAGGACAAAGATAAAAACTATTTTTAAGCTAGATTGGTTGTAACAATGCCGGTTTAATAATTTAAGGGGGAATTGTGCTGTTGGACAGCTTTAAAAAGCCCGGGGTTTCGATAATCAACATTAATTTAAACCAGCCTAACCACCTGGACCGTTTTCTTGAAGGTTTTATTGAAAAAAACAGCCACCACCCCGTGGAATTTATTATTGTTGACCATAGCTATGACAACAAGGTAGAAAAGGTTATAAATAAGTGGTCAGAGGAAACCTATATCTTATACTTAAACCGGCAACAAGCTCGTAACTTTTCTTCTTCCGCCAAACTGGCAGCAGGGAGGGCTTTGTATCCCTACCTGCTTTTTTTTAGCAGCAGGGTAATTTATACAGCAAATATTTTACCCGAGGCGGTTAACAAACTGGAAGACCAAAAAATCGGGGCGGTAGGAGTGCGTTTGGATGAGTACTGCGGTGGTCCGGTTTTAGGGAAAAGCGGATGTGTAGAACACGCCGGGATTAAGTTTGCCAGGGAAGAAAATGGGCTTTACCACCCTTACCGGGTTAAACTTTCATCCCTGGAAGAGGTTAAAAAGATTAAAAGCGGAATCTACCCGGCGGCAAGTAAAGATTTTTTAATGTGCCGCAAAGAAGATTTTCAAGAGGTAGGCGGGTTTTCTCAGATAAACGGTCTTGAGTACGAAGCAGTTGATTTCTGTTTGAAGCTGAAAAAAAAGCTGGGCAAACAAACTTACTGTATCAATAATTGTTCTTTGCAATTGGAAGAGGAACAAAGTGATAGCAAGCATAAGTTTATAAAAGACGAACCAAAAAAAGATAAGAGTATTGAACAA
>PUKZ01000103.1 GCA_003550725.1 Bacteroidales bacterium
AGAATGATTTCCTTTACCGGCAAAGCCTTGTTTTATATCGTCTAAAATTACCGGCGCATGTCCGGACCATTCGAGAACAATCTTTTCAATCGTAAATGGAGATTCATATTCAGAGGCTATTGTTATTCCGACTTTTGCTTCATCAACAACATTTTCACGTTTAGAAATTACTTCAAAATTAAAAGGTTCATTTACAAAAATAGAAACTTTTTCAGATGTAATATCGAAATAAAAAGGTCTTTCAACATTTACCGTTCCAAACCTATACCTAACCATTATATGATTTTCCGGATCTTCATAGCAATAGTCGTAGTCATATTCTATGGTAGTATATCCATTATGGCTATCTATATTTGTAATCCTGGCACACTCTGAGCTTACCACGGGCCTGCGGCTTGTATGTATTGTTTCATTATCAAGTTTCATAGCATAGGTCAATTCGCCTAAGTTACTTTCTTTTTCAGCAAGTTCTATGCTTTCATAAAGCTGACGGCATTGTGAAATTCCGAGTTGTGCCCTGTCTTTACGGGCATCAACAAAATAATCCACAAAAACCCTCAGCTCATCAATTGATCTATCAATTTCTTCCACAGTTCTAAATTGCTTTCTGTCAATACTTTTTAATATCTCATCAAGCTGATTGCTCATCTCTCTATCTCTTTTTCTGAAATCCATTACCAATTTCTGCATTTCAAAATCTGAGAAAGGATATTTAATATGGTAGTTATAGGTTATCGAACCATCTCTTCTGTTCTCGATCTTTTCCCAGTAATAATCTTCGACCTGGGCGAGCGAAATTCCCTGCAAATAAGGTACAGGACCTGATGCAGTTGTAGTTGTAGTAGCAAATTCCTGAAGGTAAATATTAACATTATTGTTAAGATTAGTCTCTTCCGTATACATTTCTGATTCTGTTTTAACATTTACTGCCACAGAATTTACTATATTCTCCCTAACCATATTAATAGCATCTTGTTGGGCTTTCTGGATAGTACTGCCTGTACCTACTGTAATAATATAATCTTTCTCAAGTCCATTTACCCAACCCGGTGCACGGCGGCTACTACTTTCTATAACCCTTGTTTGCGAGATACATGCAAAAAAAGGTATAAAGAAAAATAAAACAACGATATTCTTTTTATTGATATACTTCATCATATATATTAGGTTTAATTTTCATAAAGCCAACCCCAGTCAAAATGACGCGCTGCACTCCACGATGACCATGATCTTGCTACATCTCTACCGGCTTCTATTTTCATTTTTTCTATATCAACTTCATCTTCATAACGCGTCATTTTAAAATCCCAGGCACTAGCACCCTCAGCTTCTACAGCTTCTGTAACATGTACTAAAAATTCTTCCGCCTGCGGATAACAGTCCATAAAGGGTGTAATTTTTCCAAGATTCTCTTCAACTTTAACTAAATCTTTACCTGCCCAGGCTGATCTGGCAGCAGCAAGATACTCATCACACTTTTGATTAGCGTATTGTTCATAAATATCTATTGAAATATCCATGCACATATGATAGCATTGGCGGCTAACATCAGGTACTGACATTAACATATATAAAGCTTCCCCATATTCCTGTTGTCCGGCAAGAGCTTTTGCAGTAGAAATTATTTTGTCACATTCAGAGTTATAATACTCAATAATTTTTTCCTTGCCTCTTTCTACAAAACCGCGATATTTGCCATGTCTTGGACTAATATTGTTGATTGCCTGGTTATAAGCTCTTTCTTCCGAGCGCTCAACACCTCTAAGGTCAACCGAAACCTGGCTGAAGATATTTTGGCTTAATGCATCAACAATATAAAGTGATAATTCGATATTCAATGATACTTGTGGTGGTGCAGTAGGAGTAACATCCTGTGAAATCACAGAGATCATTGGTACCATAACAAATTGCGCACCTTCCTGGGTTGCACCCAACCCATTCATAGTTGCAATCTGGTTCATTCTGTTTTGAAGTGATCTCTGAGCGGCACCGGGTACTCCAGCTTCATCAGGCACAACAGCTGCAATAGAAATGCGTCCCATATCATCTGTCCGTCCTAAACCACTTTGTCCATATCCCTTTATAACGAAAAGGCCGGCTATGAACATTATTATAACTGATTTTTTCATAAAATAACATTTTTAATATTATCGAATAATTAAACTCTCGATTAACGAATTATTTACTCACCCCGCCGGCTAAAAAATCCTGCGGGGCGGGTATACAAGTTACGAATATTTCTAATCACTCCACACAACTTATCTCTCATTACTCAAATCACCTCTCACCTAAAATAAGCCAGGCATCACCAAGTCCTCTTTGATGTATATATGATTCTATTCCAAAATTTTGTCGAAGGTATGATGACAGGTTACTAACAAATCTACGTGTATCCATGGCTCTTTCTCTTCCGCGATGGTCTTCAATAAAAAGAGGAATTCTAACTTGTTCAAAGTTCAGATAATTATGAGAGCCTCCGGATAAAGAGTATCTACCTTCAACTGTATTGTCTTCTATCCAATACTCAATAATATCAATCAATTCCATTTCAAAGCCTTCATATTCATAAAAATCATAAAGGTTATATGGAGCGTTATCCCAAACTCTAACTGTGAGATTAACCTGCCTGCCATTATCAAACATATCTTCAAAATGACTCATGAGCCTATCATTAAACTCATCCATGTGGCTTAGCACAGCTTCTTCCAAAAGAATTTCCGGTGGTGCAGAAGTGCTTGGATTACCTGTACCGGTAGCACCGGCAATATTCATGGATGTATAAGCATCTATACCTCTCAAATTAAAGGTTATATAGTTTTGTGGGCCTCTTGAATTAATTGTGAAATCAAGATCAAGAATAATATCTGCCTGGGCAACTCGTTTTAACCTATCAACAGGGCTTTCAGCTATACCAGCACCTGTTTCGGTTGATGTAAGCATATCCATCTCAGCTGATGCTTGTTCCATACTACGTAATTCGGCCTCAAGATCCTTAAGTGGAAACCCTCTGTCAGCCATAATTCCACCCATCTTTGTTATTACCTGCCTTAACTTAGGGTCACTTTGCATAGCTTTACGATAATCAGGCAGGGTTTGTTTAACACCCTGACTTTCAAAAGTTTGTGAATAACCCCGGGAAATACAGTATTGATCACTGGGAACTACCATAATAGTAGGACGACGGGCTCTTTGACCCATCAAAGCACTGGATATAATCAAAAAAACTAATGATAATAAAAATAAGCGTTTCATGAAATATTGATTTTTTATTTGTTTATAAAAATATATTGTTTTATTTTTTGAATGGTTATTAAATAATACCTAAATTTCTAAATTGAAATTTACAAATAACAAAAAACAATAATCAAAACTC
>PUKZ01000145.1 GCA_003550725.1 Bacteroidales bacterium
ATTGATTGCCTATATCGGTGATGGCGATGAAGATGATGGAACAGAGCTCAGTGAATTGGATGACTTTGCAATTATAGACAACTTAGAGGAGTTTGACGATGATTGAAAAAATTGGTAAAAAATTAGTGGGTTCGGATGAAGAACGAGCGGTATCACCAGTTATCGGGGTGATTTTGATGGTTGCGATAACAGTTATTCTGGCAGCAGTTATAGCTGCATTCGTTCTTGATATTGGTCCTGGAGATACCGATCCAAATGGCGCAGTTTCTGTTTCTGGAGAAGATACCAGCAGTGCGACTGTTGAATTGATTTCGACTAACGAGCAAGCTGATGGGGTTGCAGTTGTCTTTGATCAGGAATTTGACGATGAAAACGATTTCAAGGATCCAAGAGATCTCTTTGAATCCGGAGACGACGATGTCAACGCTAATATCAAAGATTACGACGATGGAACTGTTGCACTCGTACTAACAACCTCCGGAGAATCCGTAACTGTTGACTTCGGTGAAGAGGAAACGGAAGTGGACTTTAGTGTTCGTGCGTTCTCTGGAGAGGCAAGTGAGTTGCAAGGTGGTGATATTGACGATGATGCGGATGCCCAAGCTATCTTGGAAGAGTTCACCGTTGATATCCCTGAGATTGAAAGTAATTAAATATAAGTTATTCAGCTATTTTCGGCCTGATTTTTAACGCATGTACGGATTAAATGGTGTAGAGTGGTTATTATAAATCCTTCAGATTTCACCAACTAATTCGAGCATCCACTTTCCTTCACCGACGTGGCGAATATGAGCGTGATACTCGTCCTTGAGCTGGCCGTCTTCGTCGAGTAATCCTTCAACGCGGACATCACCTTTCGGGAGCGTAATGCCTACCGAGTTCTGGTCGAGTTGGCGTAGTTTGTTTAGTGCCATGGCAGGCTGGCAACCCAATCTCACTTAAAGGTTGCTGACCGTCCGGTTTCCCTATAGAATACCGTGGTTTGACCACCTAATTCCGGAGCTTTTCGTTCGAGCGGGATGGCCGCACAAGGGTATGGCACTTAGCCTACCAAACAAGTACGTCCCCGGCGCGGTCCGCCGTGAGGACGGTATCGACCTCATTGACAGCGTGCTCGCGCCCCTGTTCGTTCTCGCAACGTTCAGCGTCGCCGCTGTCGGCACCCTCGAGTTCGGAGCTCCGTTTCACGCCGGGCTCGACGACGCACTCTATTCCGCACACGGAACCGAGTTCACGTACGGCTTCATCATTTCGGTGATCGTGATGGTGACCGCCTGGATCACCAACGACGGCACCAGCGTGCCCGACTACAGCGACCTCGAGACGACGGTGTTGCTCGTGGCCGTGATCCTGCTCATCCTGTCGGCTCTCGTGCCTGCCGTGTCGGTCACCCTCGAGAGCATGTGGTACGTCGGCTGGTTCATGGTCATCCTGAACGGCGCGGCGTTCTACCTGATCGCCTACAAGTAACCTCGACTCAGACCCATGCAATTTCTCCAATACGACGGTTCGAAAGCGGAATGGTACGACAGTGTGATTACCGGCTACAACGTGGCTGCCAGCGCGTTGACCGTGACCCTCGTGGGGATCGGCGCGGTGACGGGGGTGTTCTGACGTGGCGGCTGCCGACTCGGACGCCCATGCCCATAGCCCACCGCCCACGTATCAGCACGGCTCGACGCTCACTCGACGGCGGACCATGCAGCTGCTCGGCATGTCGATCGCGGCGGGGGTCGGCTCCTCGAGCACGGCGCTGGCTGACGATGACAACGGCGACGATGACGACGGTTCGGACCTTGACGCTGTCATGTACCCGTCTGATCCGAATTTCGGCCAGGCCGTCGTTAATCCAGTCGGTACACTGATCGGCCAGTACCGCGAACACCAGCGCACCAGCACGACGGCTCACGGGGAAGCTCTCTGGGACACGATTTACGCCGACGGTCTCGAGATGCAATACATCAGAGACGCGGCAATCGGCTCTATCGAAAACGACGCCACGATGATAGACGGATACCTCCGTCTTGAAGTCGCTGAAGCACTCGTCACCTATGCTCAAAACGAGGACTACTCCCAAAGCGACACGGAAGACGAGATGCTGGCGATATTGGAAGATGAGGTAAGCGACATCCTCGTGAATCTATACAACCTCTGGACCACGGACTACCTCGCGTTCATGCGTCGACTCAACTGGGTCGTCGAAGACGACACAGGTGACATCGACCACGAAAACATCTTCTCCACCAGATACCACAGAAGGCTTCTCTATGACGACGGCGAACGTGAGACACTGACCTCTGGTGGTCCGCTCGGAGACACTGAACACAGCACGGCCACAATAAGTAATTTCTCTGCATGGGAGGAAATCCTCGACGAGATAAACGACGCTATCGACGAAGATTCCGACACCATTGAAGATAATCAGTGGGACCTCTACGACACCGACCTCGACAACGACGCTTCGCAAGCTTACGACGTGCCTTTACCGAACGATGATGAGGTTACGGTTCCCTCTTTCTTCTCTTTCGACGCCAGTAGCAACGAAATTCAGTTGTTCTTACTCGGTCCTGTCGATCTCCTCCGACTCTCTGAGTTCCCCGATGGCGGAACGGCACTGCCAACCGACTTCAACGCTTTCGAGAGTGATGGCGGTCTACTGATCGACATCCTTGAGCGGGAAGACGTTTGGCACGACTACCTTGACGACCAGCTAACCGGCAGTGACGACCCAACATCTGCGGAGGTTCATTACAACATTAACACGTATGACCGTGTTGACGATGGCGACACCCCTTCTCTCGAGAGAGCCGTACACCTCGACTCTAAACCCTATCTCAAAGCGTTCAACGAAATTTATGACACTTACGAAGACTTTAGTGCGGAAATCATGGACCTCGCCGACACGTTCTATGATTACGCCGAAGCCGGGGAAGTGAACGCGGCTGAAATCGCGACTGGAAGCGCCTCTGTTGACGTGGCCGAGGAGGAAGACGACTGGCAAGCTGGCGCTGGTTACTATCGTGGCGGCCAGCTCGCCGAGGCAGATTCCTATGTGATCCTGAGAACGCAACACGTCCGACTACAGGGCGCACTGTTCGCCACGGATCGAAGCGGTGTTGACTTCGAGATCGGCGAGTGGATCGACCCGGAGACGATGGCCGGTGAGTTCCATATTTCCGCCGAAGTCATCGAACACACAGACGAACTCCCACC
This sequence comes from Bacteroidales bacterium, assembly GCA_003550725.1. Taxonomy (GTDB): domain Bacteria; phylum Bacteroidota; class Bacteroidia; order Bacteroidales; family UBA7960; genus PUKZ01. Next base: position 3,214 of record PUKZ01000145.1, read on the forward strand.
AGAAGATTACCGCGATGAGGACGCCCCTGATCCCGAAGACTCTGACTTTGAACTTCCCGAACCCGGCGACGTGGTGCAAACCCACTTAGCTCACCCGTTTAAGATCGAGGAGGCACCCGAGGCAGACGACGACACGGTTAGCAC
>PUKZ01000006.1 GCA_003550725.1 Bacteroidales bacterium
CTATATGCGGAGTTTCATTCAAAAAAGAAACTTTTTGCTGAGCAAACGAATTGAAAATAAATAATACAGTTACAATTAAAAGGGTAGTTATTTTCATATTTTTAAATTTAGCGCAAATTAAGTTTTTATGTTAGATACTCGTATATAATTTTTATTATTGTTTCTGTCTGACATACATCTTTTGCGCTTGTTGGCAGTGGTCAAGGTATAGCCACATTGGCGGATTCGCGGGCAGTCCCGCAACTGTGGGATCTGCCGACATAAAAAGCTTAAGCTGACTGCAAAACCTGTAATAACCAGCATAGTTGCCTGCTTTATATACATCATGTTGTGTGGCGTACTTTTATAAGTTTGTCAAATAATTCTGTCTTAATTATGTATTTGTCCGCATCCCATTTTTTCTCAGCTGGTTCTATAATTATCAGTCCAAAATATGCTAAAAACCTTTCAAATGTCCTTAGTGAAAAGCATTCTATCGCAGTATCCTTGGAAATTTTTAAAGAAGGATTAATGTAATTATCCAGCAATTTTGGAAATGCTTTAAAGTATTTATCAGCGTAAAATTTGTCAAGTCTTTTAATATGACCATATTTATTTAGTAAAATCAACGAAAATCCATAGCCAAGCTGACCTATTCTGTTTTCACCGTATCCATCGTAATATGCCCAATTGAATCTTGAACCAAAAGTTATAAAAAGATTTTTTAACAACTCAAAATTGTCTAAAGCTAAATTTTCCCCAGTTTTTGTCAGACTTAGTTTTCCATATCGTTTTTTCGTCAAGCCTGCAATATCAATCAAAATCCTTGTTAAATTAACAGTCATAGAATCGGACTCTTTATATAATTTTGAAATCCCTAATTCTATCATTTCGTCTTTCAAAAATCCCTTATTATAAATATCAGCAACAATTTTAGTTGGTAAAAATCCTTTGTTGGTAAGTTTGATTTCTTTATTATCAGAAATTAAGTTTAACAGATATTTAATCTGATTGAGTATTGGGATTTTTTGATAATCAGAATCAGAGATTTTCTCTATTTGAATAGGGCTATTTCTTCCGAAAGTATTATATAGAATATATTCCATGTCAATTGGAGAATACCCTTCAAATTCTGGTATTCCCCTATTGTTTTGTTCGTTCATAATCTTGTCAATATGTTTTTGTATATCTTCCATTATTCATTGTTTTAAGTTTACAATGTCTATTTTGTATGCCACACAACGTTTTGGATGTATATAAAGCAGGTAGCTTGCGGGCTTTGTCACTATCACCCGAGACAAAAGCCAAAGCGGGATGCAAAACTTTCAACAACCTATATATTTGCCTGTTTTATATATATCATGCTGGCAACTGGCAGTTATTCAAGGATTTCAAAAAATTGTTTTGCAGTCATTACTGGTATTTTGGAATTCTCAAAATCTTTCAGATTTCTTGTTATGATTATCTCAATATTATTTTCTATCGCTGAAAAATACTGAAGGGCATCTTCAAAATCCTTGAATTCATCATCGTTCAGAGCTAAATTTATTGTTTTTTCTTCAAGGCTTATTATTCCAACAATTAATTTAAGTTTTCTCAAAATCTGTTTGGCTTCTTCTGTTTTCTTTGTCTTTAACAGCACATAATTGACATTCGCAATTGAAAGAGCAGATGCAAATAAACTTATTCTTTTTTTATCTGCTAAAGAGAATAATTTTGCAGCTTCTTGATAAAAAGGCTCTCTTTTAGCCAATAAGTCAATGATTATATTTGTGTCGAGCAGAACTCTGTTCATTTGTATTTTTCGGTCAAATAATTAGAATACTCTTTTTTGTAATCAAAGTCTTGTTCAAGTTCAATTACTCCGCTTAAACTTTCAACCAAAGGTGTTATTTCGGTTTCTTTTTTATTTGTTGATGTAATAGATTCTAAATATATTTCAATCATTTTCGAAAGACTGATTTTGTGATTACGTGCATATTGTTTTGCTCTTTCGATAATGTTTTTCCTAAGTCGTAATGTTAATTTTGCATTCATGTTTTTAAGTATTTTTCTACGTGCAAATATATTTAATTTATACGCCAATGTCAAGAGTGCTATTTTTTCTTATGACTTTATTTGGTTCAAAAAACTCCTTTAATAATGATGATTGTGTTTTATTGCTTGTTACTAACATTTTACGTGTATGCACCGTTGCGGTATGCGGGCTATCCCGCAGGTGCGGGATTTGCCCAGACAAAACATAAAGCGGAATACAAAAGGTTAATGCCTTTACATATGCAGCCATAGGACATACACGATGTTGTGCTTTCGTGCCTTTTATTTTGTCGTTAATTGAATTGTCAAATCTAAAGCATTAGCCACTAATAATAGATTTGATATTCTAACATCTTCACCATTTTCAATTCGTGAAATATATGGCCTTTTTTTTCCAACAACTTCAGCAAGTCTTTCCTGGCTCATTTTAAGTTCTTTTCTTCTGTTTCTGATTATTTCACCGAAATAGTATGAATAGGCGCTTTCACGAAATTTCTCTCGACTTTCAGACCCTTTTTTTCCGTATCGCTCGTCTAATAAGTCTTTTGCTTTATATGTTTTCATAATTCTTTGTTTTTTAGATACTCTTCTAAAATCCTTTCTGCTTCCTTGATAGCTTTTAAGTAATCTTTGTTTGATTTTTTGATAAATCCATTCAGGTATACAGCTTTAGTGCATTCCAAAAAGTTCAAATGGTCAATTGCGAAAATTATTATCCGATATTCATTTCCTGCTTTTATCCGAAGTTCATAAAATTTCGTGTTAGTCAACTTCTTCACAAAATTAGTATGAACAATTTTGACTTCTTCCATAATCACCACAAGCTGAAAGAATTTGTCTGAAACTCTTTTTCCTTGTTTATCGATGAAGTCCAAGCAATACTCTGTAATATCAATTTCTCTCATTATACAAAAGTAACGAATTCGTTACATATTGTCAAGTTTTATTTTAGGAATTTTAGACAGTAAGGTTTTTGGCATGAAGCACAACGGTTAGATGTATATAAATACAGGCAGCATGCGGACTTTGTCACTATCACCCGAGACAAAAGCCTCAGCGGACTTCAGAACTTAGAACATCCTACACATTTGCCTGTTTTACATACATCATGTTGAACTAAATCCCTTCAGGGATAGCTTTATTCAAAAGTAATAATCTTTTTGTTAAAATTCACAGTATCTGTAAATACCAACCTTTAAAGTTTACAGATATGAAAAAAAGAAACAAACCAACAGTTTTGGAACAAGCAATTAATGTTGTTCCTGAGTTTAAAGATGTCCTTAAAAAGCTCTCAAATCAAGTTACACTTCGCGGAC
>PUKZ01000069.1 GCA_003550725.1 Bacteroidales bacterium
GCAAGGATTTCCAGCGCCCTATCGGTGTCGAAAGCGTATCGCTCGAGCAAACCGGCATCCTTGAATCCAAAGGCTACCGGAGCATCAAATCCCTGTGCTCGAACCGTCAGTTCCGGCGCTACGTGGTCCACAATTGAATCAACATCGATTGCATAGTGAACCGCCTGGCGAACCCTCACATCATCAAAGGGTGGTCGGGAGCAGATAAACGCGACATAGAAGGTTCGCATCCCGGTAACTTCCTCGACAATCACATCGGGGTCGTCACGATATCCCTGCAGCTGAGGCGCAGGAGGGTGCAGGAGAAAGTCGATATCACAGCGATCGAAGCTCATTGCCCTGGTGCCCTCTTCTGGGATTACTTTGAAGATCAACCTGTCGACCCCCGGACGTTCGCCCCAGTAGTCTTCGTATACTTCCAGGACTATCTCCTCATCTGTCTCCCACGAGATGAACTGGTAGGGCCCGGTTCCGACCGGATTGCGGCCGTACGCATCCCCGTGCTCCTCCACGGCAGACGGGCTCACTATGCCCAGAACATAGACCATCGTCATAGAGTGCAGCGTCGGCCCGAATGGCTCCGAGGTCATCACATCCAGCGTATACTCATCGACTACCTCAGCACCGCTTATGGGGCCAATCCATGCCCGACCGCGGGCCGGTGTCTCCGGATCAATGGCCCGCTCAATGGCAAACTTGGCTGCCTCAGCGTTGAATTTGCTGCCGTCGTGGAACTCAACGTCATCCCGCAGGTAGAATCGCCAGGTTGTCTCATCAATGACTTCCCACTCGGTCGCCAGCTGGGGTTGAACGTCCATATTTTCATCAACAGTGACGAGGGTTTCGTATATATGATCATACACCCATACTTCAGGAGCCGTGGTCTGCACGTGTGGGTCAAGTGATTCCGAGTCCTCCGGACGTCCGATCCGCAGCTCGCTCACCCGATCCACCGGATCATCCGGAGTATCCACATCTGCAGCGGGACCACAGCTGGCCGCGCCAAGTGCAAGGAAAAGGATCAACCCAAGTGCCAGTAACACTTTGCTATCAAGTCGCTTGATCATGTTTGGGATTCCTCCTCAAGGAAGAAACGAACAACACTCAGCATTGGGCAAGCGCCCAGGTGCGGGGCGCTCAACGGGCAGTTCTCCTGAACGCGCCAGGCACTATTCCTCTCACAATCGATAGAGACCTTGATCGTGCGGCGTGAACACTTCACAACCATCATCGGTGATGACGCAGCAATCACACTGAGCGTAGGTGCCCATGCCCTCGATCCCTGCGAGCACCGGTTCTACTGCCAGGACTGTTCCCGACTGCAGAATGGTCTCGTCCCCCCCGGCAATCCTCGGTGGTTCATGGATCGTCAGACCAAGACCATGGCCGATATTGCGTCCCCATAGCGATAGGACCCCTTCCTCCTCATAGACTCCCCGCACAGTCTCCAGCAGGTCTCGTCCACTGACACCGGGCCGAAGAACAGCAAAGCACTGCGACTGAGCCCGCAGGAAAGCATCCTCTCTCTGCTGGAGTTCTCTGGGTGCGTCTCCCAAAATGTAAGTTCGAATGATATCCGAAGTATAACCATCAATCGTGCAATCCAGCACCACACGCGTCGGAATACCCGGACCAATCGGTCGGGGCAAAGGTGGTGAGTGTGGGGCCATCATCTTATCACCGTGCGACACCAGGACCGGGCATGCAAAACCGTCGGCACCCCGATTCCTGACATGACGTTCAATCTCGCTGGCCAGCTCCACCTCAGTTATTGACTCCGAATCCCTGATCATGCGTGGCACAAATTCGTCCAGAACCTCGAAGGCCAGTTCGTTTGCCTCCCGGATCCTCGCGATTTCGGTGTCATCCTTCTTCATGCGTGTCGCGTCAATTGCCCCAGAAATGGGCACAAACCCGCCCGCGGGTTTGAGGTCAGCCGCCAGTCCGGAGGCCCAATCATACCTGATGCCATCGATACCTACAGACGCTCCCTCTGTTATGAGTTCGCTCAGGGCCGCTACATGACTCGGATAGACGTCGGCAGATCCCTCTGGTCCCCAGAACCGAATGTCCTCTATGAAGCACTCTGTCCAGATTCCCTCGTTAATGAGGCGACGATCGACCGTCGGTGCAATCAGGACGGGATCTACCGCTGTGCAGGCGGGTATGCAGACAAAGGTCTGCCGACTATATAGCATTGTTCGGAAACCAGAGAAGTAGTACAGGTTCTCCGGAAGACCCAGAAGGACATAATCTACGCCCGCATCTCTGGCAACTGCACGTGCCCTATCAATACGCTCACTGGCCAAGGCAGATCTCACCTTTCTCTCCCTCCGCTTTCACCTGCGGGGAATCCTCACAAGAAGGCTGCGGTCTGGAACTGAACTGCTGGATGGTTGCCTGCGCAATAGCAATAGGTTTCGGAGCGAACTACACTGCGAGATGCACCCCGGAACGGGGAAAAATGTTCCGGCGAATTATATTCCTATAATACCTGTATCTCCATTATTCGTCAACCAGTTCCTGTACGTGTCTATATGTGGAAGGCGCTCCATCCTGACCATTTTTGGGTACACGCGCGAGAAGTGGCTTCTCCACCCCCGGTAGCAAGAAGGAGGCGGCGGGATCCAGCCAGATGTTGCTCCGCGGCGACGATGAGAAGGCAGCATCCGTGCTAGTGTTCGCCTGTGCGGTCAGTACCCGGGCAGGCAGCTCGCCGACTCACCAACCGGAAGGGCGGGGCGGGATTATGCACGGCAGCAATACCGCGACAGGCGAGTATTTCGGGCACACCTGCCATCACCAGTGTCAAATGCGGGATGCCGTAGGATCCACAATCCGGGCATGATGTCGACCAGGCGGCTTTGCCTGAGTCCTGGCGGTCATACCGGTAACGAGCTATCTGGATTCGCAGGAGCAGCAAACGCCACACGTGTCAACCAACGAAACTTCGATCCTAATTATGAAGACGCCCACGGGAGCCTGTCCATTCTTCCAGCATAGCCCAACCCGCAACCATAGCTGCCCGACGAAAATGACAACAGTCCGTTGAACCACGGTTCAGGTGAGGCAAGCAACACGGCGAGATGGAAATAGACGAGTGAGTATACCCTGCTTAGCTTCAGTCTTCGATGAGGGAGCCATCACGCATCTTACTCAAGGCTCCTCTGATTTCATCCTCCCCGAATGCGTCTCCTTTCCATTGACCGACCTGCATTATCACGCTCTCCTCAGACACCTCATCGCCGAGAAGTCTGAGTGACTTGAACGCATAGTGAACAGTCGAATACAGCTCCAGTGTCCGGAAC
>PUKZ01000106.1 GCA_003550725.1 Bacteroidales bacterium
AAAACTAATCCTGTTTTAATACCCAGGAATGTGCATGTGGAAGAATCCCTGGAATTAGCTGACAGAGGGGATTTATCTAAACTACACAAGCTGTTAAATGCTCTTAAAAAGCCTTATGAATATAGTGAAGCATGTAATGATCTGCTTTTCACTGATTTGAAATTTGATGAGAAATATCAAACCTTTTGTGGAACGTAATTAGCTATCCGTAAGACTGACAGATTTACTCCTGCAAAAGGGTTTTTCCCCAATTGGTCTTCATGGCATAATCCATTATAGTTTTAAATAGCCGGTAATCAAGCGGTGGGCAATGAATATCCAAAGGTTGGAGCAGGTGATTTGTATGTGAAGTATCAAATACCCTGTCATCTGTTAAGTAAAGACTGTATTCACCCAGGTAGGAATAAAACAGCTTCTCCATGGCATTTCTTTGTTCTCCGGATTTTTGTATATGAGGCCGGGTTGTAATACCTGCGATATCAAGGTAACTTGTTGTGTAATCCAGTAGAAGTTCGAGCGGGGAAGGGTAGGGGTTTGTGATGTGATAAATCTTTCCGGCATCATCGGTATTGAAAAGTGCAAGGAAGGCATTCACAAAAAAATCGACGGGTATGAGGTTAATACCTGTATTTGGTTTGGTTTCCAATTTGATCGGAAAGAAAATTCTGCCTTCATCATCCCTGTGAACCCCGAGTTTCATAGAATGGTTTCCTCCATTTTGAAGATCGCCGGCGAACATTCTTTTTAACAAATATAGTGTTTTAATGGGGTAATAGAGTCCATTGAACCGGAAGGTTCTTCCGTTTTGTGAATTGCCGTAAACTATGGATGGCCTGTATATTTTCCAGGGGATACCGGAAAGCTCGCATACACGTTTTGATTCTTTTTCTGCCCGGTATTTAGTTTCTTCATAAACATTCAAAAAACTTTTTCTTTCCACTATTTCTTCTTTACAGACATTCAAACCGGTAGGACAAACAAAAGCGGTGCTTACCAGGTTAAAACGATCAACTGATGCTTCTGTAGCGAATTTCAGTACATGTTTAAGTGCTTCAAGGTTGGCAACTTCCACGCTGCTTCTTAATTTATCGGCAAAAGAAGTGCTGGCGGCACAATGGATTATTTCAGAGGTATCATTAAGCAAAGAATGGTATGTATCATGAGAAAGGCCGAATTGAGGCCGGGAAATATCAGCTTCCACCACTTTGCATAACTTGTCTGTCGTCCCGTTTAACTGAAACCATTGAAAAAGCTTTTGCATCCTTTGATATCCCGATAGATCTCCCTTGTTCCTGGCCGTCACAACAATTTCTCTTCCTTCTTTCACAAAAGCAGCAGCAATATGACTTCCAATAAAGCCTGTTGCACCTGTTATCAATATCTTATTCATTTGAATATTTTATGGTTGTTAATTTGATTAAAAGTTAAAAGCTCAATTAGACCTGGAGGTTTCCATCTCCTGCGGAGGATGGAAACTCCTGGTCCCCCGGAGGATGGAAACTCCTGGTCCCCCGGAGGATGGAAACTCCTGGTCCCCCGGAGGATGGAAACTCCTGGTCCCGTTGCTTAGGTATATAGCAGATTTTCCATCCTGGCGAATCCTTGATAAAGCGTATACTTGATCCATCTGACTGCATCATATTGTTTGCTGTATTTCTCGATCATTTCAGCAGTTTCATTCATTGCCCGGAGCATACGTTTTTTTTCTTCCGGATCTTGCTGGTCAAGGTAATAATCGTACTCAAATACTGCTCTTTTGCCAAAATCCAAAGGTGTAATGAAGCCATAATCGTTTTTCACCTGCCATTTGTCAGCAATTCTTCTGAACTCGTTGTTTATCTCTTCGATCACATAGGGTTTGTCGAGTGGCACGTAAACAATCCATGCTACAACGTGTTTTTCTCTTCCCATTCTCGAGCTTAGTATTCTAAAATCGTTAAGCCATACCAGATCTGTTAATTCCGGTGTATTATAAACATCTGCATAAAATCCTTTCAGATCTTCCGGCACTACGCCGGATAGCTTATTTGGATCGGGCTGAAGTGCTGTTTCTACTAAAGGTTCTATTTCTTCATCGGCCAGCATTTCATAAATTGAAGATCCGGGCATCATTTCCTTAAGATGATTTAAAACTTCGTTTTCACGGAGATCGGGAAGGGAAAGCACCAGCGCTTTGAAAACACGTTGGGAAATCACGGGGTAACCCATATTCCGAACAGCCCTTTCATCATGTTGATCACCTATCATTTGTACCAAATAGGCAATTCCGAAGTCATCATAGAAGACACGTTTAATTTCTCTGGCTAGCTCAGCCGAGGGGGAGAGAAAAGTTGAAAGGTACTCTCCGCCAAGCGAGCCGGCAGCCAGCCCGATTCTTCTTTGTCCGATTTCCCGGAGAAAAGACAAGGTTTCTTCATGTGAAGAGAAAGGCACCAGAAAACCCCGTTCATCAGGAAGACGCGGATAAAGCTTGTATGAAACCTCTGTGCATATTCCCGGAATGGATGCCCCACCTTGCTCATAAGCAAAAATATTAGGAGCAGATTTGCTTCCCATTCGGAATATTTTGCCGTTTTTATCGACAAAACGGGCATCTATAACATTCTGAGCTCCGGTTCCATAAGCATGGGAGTAGGTGGAAAAAATACCCGAGCACATCAGGTTGGCTGCAATCAGAGCTGAAGGTTCTGCCGCCTGGACACGGTAACCTTTTTCTCTGACAGCTCGCTGAAGCTCAAAAGCAGCAACTCCTGCCCCCAATTTAACCAACCCCCTTTCTTCGTCTATTTCTATATGCTTCATCCTGCTCATATCAATCACCAGGTCACGGCTCATAACAAATCCCATCACGCTTGAACCATTGCCCCGAACTGCAAAATCCAGTTCATGTCTCTGACATAACTTCATGATCTCGGAAACCTCCGCTTCACTACCGGGTAAAACCACACAGGTGGGTATAGTTTCCTCTGTGGCGGGGCAGGGATCATCCGCATAAGTTATACAAACTGCAGGATCAATACTGCACCACTTTCTGCCCGTTATACCGGCCAACTCGTTAAAAATATCATCACTGGAAGTATTATTGTTGTTGACATGTTCCCTGTTTGCCTCAACATAATCCTTCAGGGCATGCATGACCTCCATAGGGCGAAGACCGGTTATAAAGTGACACTGCTTGTCGCAGATACCACATAAGTTACAATCATCGGCTATTTCTACAGCTTTTTCGGTTAGTGGAATCCGTCCTTCATGCAGAGCGGCGTATAAATCCATTCGCCCCTGAGGATAATAACTGACAAAATGGTTCCGGGCCCCTGATGAACAAAGCCCGGTTCCAATAAAATCAGTCTTACACATGGCATAGTGCCTGCAATAAGATGCTGTCTCTTCCGGGCTTTTTATATAGCCTCTTTCTTTAGAATTACCCATTATCCTGTTTTATGTGAGTATAGTTGTAAATTATTTTTAGCGCTTTTACGATAACCATGGTTTGCTGAACGATTTTTTGCTGAATGATAAGTTTGGGTTCAAATTAATATTATATGATTTTAAAAAATATAAAAGTAATAATATACGGCAATATTTTTATAAGTCAAATATACTAAATGTCTATTTAAAACAAACAATTTATGATAAATTGATTACTAAGGCAAATAGTGTTCATAAAATATATTTCCTGTTTGTAATATAATTATGTTTGTTGTTTAAATAAAAAGTTATGTGCGGGTAAATTGAGAATAACCTTGCAAAACATTTAAAATCTATAAAATAAATTCAAATAATTAGTTTTAATTTTGGCTTGAGTTCAAAAATGATAGGCACATTTAACCCTTAGCTTGAATGTTGTGTTTATAGGCCGAAAATTGGTAAGTTTGGGTTTAAAATAAATGTTTATATTTGAATCATTATAAAAATAAAGATTGATATGGGAAACATTAAAATTATCACCTGGAACGTTAACGGAATAAGGGCCGCAGTGAAAAAAGGATTCTATGATAAAGTAAAAGAATTAAACCCTGATATTTTGTGTATTCAGGAAACAAAAGCAAACAATGATATAGTCGAAAAAATTGCAGAAGAGATTGATGATTACCAGCTGCATGTTAATTCAGCTGTAAGGCCCGGTTATTCGGGGACAGCGGTTTTTACCCGGATAAAGCCAGTTTCTCATAAGTATGATATGGGTATAGAAGAGCATGATCAGGAAGGCAGGCTCATTACAGTCGAATATGAAGGGTTTTACCTAATAAATGTTTATACACCTAATTCAGGTTCCGGATTAAAAAGATTGGATTACCGCGAAAAATGGGATAATGACCTTCTTGAATATTTAAAAACACTTAAAGCTCAAAAGCCATTGATCTTTACCGGAGATTTTAATGTTGCTCATCAACCGATTGATTTAGCGCGCCCCGAAGCAAATTATGACAAAACTGCAGGCTATACACAAAAGGAAATTGATGGCTTTAAAAAGATACTATCACTTGACCTTGTAGATACTTACCGCCACTTTAACGGAGATAAAATTCAATACACATTCTGGAATCAACGTTTCAAGGCACGTGAGAGGAATGTTGGCTGGCGTATAGATTACTTTATGGTAAGCCGGCAAATTATTGATCAGGTTAAATCAGCATTCATACTGGATGAAATGATGGGATCGGATCATTGCCCGGCTGGAATTAAAGTTGACAAAGTGTTAATAGGAAATTAAAATAATTCAACTCTTATTTAATAAAATAATAGTAATAGATATGCCGGTATTGCAATTGGCTTGAACTGCTTGTTGATAAAATTTTTATGCTAAACAAACCAAATAACGAAGAAAATGTAATGAGTTCTTAAGATTGGATTTCATTAAAAAAAATAAAATATGTGGCTTCATCTCTATTTTTTTTGTAATTTTGTCGTTTAATGAGGGTAATATTTTTTTAAAATATCATAAAATAAATATTAAAATATATATAGTTACTTTGATTATGTTTTTTTTTAAGGTTTTGATATTAAAAAGATAATTATAAGATATTGGAGGTATTACAAATATTAAAAGTATAAATAAAATGGTTAAGTTTAGTTCATTGTTTGTTTATTTGTTTATTATTCTTTTTTCTGTTTCACTTGAGGGGCAATCACCGGCAGATCCTAAGGACAGTCCTGCAAGTGTTGGTCATTCGGGGCGTGATCGACAGGGCACGGAAGATCCTGATTTTATAAAAAATGAGCCCAAAATCAAAGGGACTTCGTTTTTTGATTTTGGTTGGCTTTTTGGCCGTGACTCCAGGCCGGAAAGCAGATCAAAACGGCCTGATAACAGGGAGCCCTACGATCCACCAGAAAGCAGAAGTAAACGGCCCGATCGGTTTAATGGCCGCAGAACAATTGATCATTCGTCAAATGCTGATTTTGTTCGAAATGTACCATCTGAATCTATAACAAAATCACATGCTGAAGAACAGCTTGCCACTGCTGCTTGGGATTTAGGTATATTATTAGGAACAAGTCATTCTATTACTGATATGCAAGCTAATAAAAATCTTGGATTTGTTGACTTTGTCGATTATCAAACCAGTAATTTTAATTTTGGTTTTGGTGCATTTGTCAGGCATCAGCCTAATAGTTGGTTTGCAATTAATGGTGGTATGAATTATGCCAAACTCAAAGGTTCTAATACCTCTTTAGAAGGGTTAACAGATAATTTTCAATATGAAGGGTTCAGTTTTGAAAATGATATATATGAGTTTTTTGTAAAAACAGAATTTCATGTACCTTTTTTGATGTACAATCCTTCTAATGCTTATATTTTTACCGGAATATCTGTGTTTTTTACGGAATTAGACATGATGGATCCTGATGGCCGTCTATATACGTCCGATTATGATTTTGAGCAAGTTCAGCCTGCTATTCCCATTGGCTTAGGGTATTATTATACTTTTAGAAATGGTTTTTCTCTCGGGTATGAATTTGGATGGAGATACACACTATTTCCTTATCTTGACGGGATAAAAATTGATAAGCGCAATTATGACAGCTACTTTATTAACTCATTAACCTTTAGTTATTCTGTAAACTAAAAAAAATCTTTGCCGGATAACTTGATTCTTCTCTAAGACAAGTCAATTAGTTGAGGATTAAACCCAGGAATTTTTATTGATAATTGTTTTAATGTAAATAAACTTATATTTTTGCCTTAAAAAAGTTATGAGCAAAGATATAGAAAAAGTGGAATGTTTAATAATTGGTTCAGGCCCGGCGGGCTACACTGCTGCTATATATACTTCTCGTGCTGATATTAAAACCGTTGTATACCAGGGGATGACGCCAGGGGGTCAGTTGACAATGAAAACCGAAGTAGAAAATTTTCCGGGTTATCCTGAAGGGGTTATGGGTGTTGATATGATGGAAGATTTAAAAAAGCAAGCTCAACGTTTTGGCACTGATGTTCGTTGGGGGGTAGCTACTAAAGCTGATCTGTCTGCCAGACCTTTTAAAGTAACAATTGATGATGACAAAGAGATTTTAGCCGAATCACTTATTATAGCAACAGGAGCATCTGCTCGCTGGTTAGGGCTGGAGTCTGAAAAAAAATTCAGTGGTTCGGGCGTATCAGCATGCGCTACATGTGACGGCTACTTCTATAAAGGCCTTGATGTAGCGGTTGTAGGTGGTGGAGATACTGCGTGTGAAGAAGCATCATTTTTGTCAAAACTATGCAATAAGGTTTATTTAATCCATAGGCGTGATAAACTGAGAGCAACAATTGCTATGCAAAACAGAGTTTTTAACTCAAAAAATATAGAAGTAATCTGGAACCATATTCCTAAAGAAATAACCGGCGATGAAACTGTAAAAGGTGCTATTTTGGAGAATGTAAAAACAAAAGAAGAAAAAACTATCGATATACAAGGTTTTTTTGTGGCAATAGGCCATACACCTAATTCGCATATTTTTAAAGGGCAGTTGGATATGGATGAAACCGGTTATATTAATACACCCCCCGGTTCAACAAAGACTTCCGTTGAGGGAGTATTTGCGGCGGGAGATGTACAGGATAATGTGTATCGGCAAGCTATAACTGCCGCAGGATCTGGTTGTATGGCTGCTATTGAAACTGAAAAGTTTCTGACAGATCCGGGTGATTAAATTGCATATCTTATAATAATTTAAGATAGAATATATTACACAGGATAAATTCTTATAAAAGAATGAACCTTTATTCAGTTTTATCATTTATAGCATTTTTATTATATCTGCAGGCAGGGGCGGTTATTTTATATAAATCACCCAGAAATCCAATAAATATTGTTTTTTCAATACTTTGTTTATCCTTTTCAATATTTTCTTTATTCTCATCTTTTATTTATAGTGCTACAACAATAGAACAGGTTTATTTTTATGACAAGCTTGCATCAATTGGATGGACAACATTTCCCTTTTTGATGGTATTGTTTTTTTATCTGCTATCAAACTATAAATCAAAACTGATTAAAAATTTTATATATTTTAACCTTATACCTGTTTCTGCCTTCTCACTTATTGTTGTTTTTTTTAAATTAGAGTCATTAAAATTATATTATAACTATGCTGAAACCTGGATTTTTAATTTAAACACAAACTCACCCTGGGTTTATATTTTTGTTTTTTATCTTTTCTTTTCAGTTGTTTTAAGCTTATACATTTTAATAAGTTGGTATGTGCATTCACAAACAAATAGAGGTAAAAGGCAAGCTGTTATAATACTTTTTTCGCTTATTGTTTTTGTTATAGCAAGTACAGTTACAAATATTATTTTGCCTTTTTTGGATATACTTGTTGTTCCGGCATTAGCTCCGGTTAATTCTATTTTGTGGATTGGTGGTGTCTTTTATGCAATGACCAGGTATGGTAGAAATATTCTCTCTCCTGATATTATTTCCAACTTATTAATGAATCATGTTAATAAATTTATTTTGTTTTTAACAAGCGATAAAAATATTTTTGCTGTCAATAAATACACATTACATCAGCTTTCATATACAGATAATGAGATTAGTAATGTACCGCCGCGTAGGATCTTTTCTAATAGTTACCTTATTGACTCTATCATCCGCGAAATTGAAAAAAAATCATTTCTAAGTGAAATAAATGCTGATATAGTTAGCTCTCAGGGCCACTGGATACCTGTTCTGCTTTCCGGTATGAAGATCCGGGATAAATATAAAAATCATCTTGGTTACGTAATGATAGGGTCAGATAATAGACAAAAACAGCAACTTCGCAGAGAAATAGCAGAAAGAATTCGTGTAGAAAATGCTTTAAATAACAAAAAGAGTGAGCTTGAATTATTAGTTCAGAAAAATACCCGGGAACTCTCGGAAGCCAACCGTAAGCTTAAGATTGAAATATTGGAAAGAGAAAGGGCAGAGGCACAAATTATGTATGATCTTGAGGAAAAATCAGAGTTGGTTAGAGAAGTGCATCATAGGGTGAAAAATAATATCCAAATGATTATTTCACTGATCAATATGCTTCTTACTCACAAAGATCTTTGTAATAAAGGATATGATATACTTACACAAATATCTGAGCATATGAGGGTTTTTTCTGACTGGCACGATTATTTTTATGCATCAGATAATTTTTCCAAAATTGATTTTTCCAAATTTATCGAAAAAGTTACCGATGAACTCAATTATATTCTGGGTTATAATAAGAATGTGAGATATGAGTATAATTTATCAGAAAAGTTTTTAGAAATACAACAGGCAATAGCTTGCGGAATAATTTATTATGAACTGCTAAGCAACTCTTTGAAGTATGCATTCAACAATAATAATACACACAATAATGATGAAAGTAATAGAGAGTGCACAATAAAAGTTGAATTACTTAAAGAAAATAATGAATATATATTTTCTGTAAGTGATAATGGTGAAGGCATATCTAATATTATGAACTTTGAAAAATCTGATTCGATTGGTTTTCAGATAGTAAATATCATAACAAAAGATTATCTTAAGGGCAATGTAGAAGTAAAAAACTTACAGGGCACAAAATTTTCTATTAGCTTCAGCACTTAAAAGATATCTTTTAATGACCTGTATAACCTGTTTTTCAAAACTTATTATTATGTTTTTGTGAAAAAGCTATTTAGTTAATTATGAATATTTTATCAGTTATTTCTATAATAGTTTTGTTATTTTACTTTGAGTTAGGGTTGTATGTATTTTTTAAAAACTTTTCATCAAAACTTAACAGGTCATTTTTTTATTTATGCCTCGGGTTGGTAATTTGGTCTTTGCCATTCGTTTTTTTATTAGGGCAAAATTGCCCTTTAGATGATTTTACCTGCTTTAAGATTAGTGCTATAGGGTGGTGTTTGATACCTGCACTTATAGTTAGGTTCAAATTATATTTAACCGGTGTTTTTGAAGGTGAGAACTTAAAAAGATTACTTTTTTCTCTCTTTTTGTTGCCCGGTATTTTTTTTCTTTTTTTGACTATTACAGAGAGATGGATCCTGGTTGATATTGAAAAATATTACATTTCAAGCAATTTCACTTATTACACAGGTTCGCCATTCACTTTTCTCTACTGGATATATATCTCTGCAGTTTTTATATTTATTTTATACCTTCTTATTCGTTGGCGTTTAAAGATGAATGAGAAAGCAGATAAAACAAAATTTCTCATTATTATTAGTACCCTGTACTTTTCATTATTATGGATATTGGTTATTGAAATAGCAGTACCTCTTATATATGATAGACCTTTTCCACTAACAACTCATTTAGCAACATCTATCTATATTAGCGGGTTAGCATATAGTACACTCAAGTATAAACTCTTTACTATCACTCCATCTGTTTTTGCCGGTAAAGTTGTCAACGAGCTGAAAAGGATAATGATTTTTGCTGATTATAAAGCTAATGTGGTTAGAGTTAATAAATACACTAAAAGCCTTATAGGCATTGATTCATCAGAAATATACAATAAGCATTTTAAATCATTGTTTTTGGAAGAAAATTTGCTGGAACAACGATTATATCTTGCATTAAAAAGAGATATGTACGATTCGCTTGAATTGAATTTAAAAAGTTCTAACGGCTCTGCAATTCCCGTTAAAATTTTTATTGTTGTTATCAAAGATGATTTTAATGATTTGTTAGGATATGCTGTTCATGGTTATGATAGGAGGGAGGAGTTAATGCTTGAGGAAGAAATTAATATTAGAAAACTGACAGAGCATAATTTTATAAATACCGGCTCAATACTTGAGCATCTTGTAATGAAAAGAACAAGAGAGCTGGAAAAATCATACAAAAATCTCCAATTAAGAATTGCTGACAGAATAAAGGTAGAAGAACAAATTAAATCTGATATTACTCAAAAAGAGATTTTGATCAATGAAATTCATAACCGTGTTATTAACAATATGAATATGATTATTTCTCTTATTGATTCTCAGACATCCCGCAAACTAACTTCAAAAACACGCCAAAAGTTCATGGTGCTAAATCAACGTATTAAAAGTATGTTGGGTGTTCATGAAAATTTATACCTTTCCATTAATTTTTCTGACGTTGATTTTGCCGGATTTCTGGATAATACTATTGATGTCCTTTTAAAGGATTTTGACAATTCAAATGGGGGTGTTATTGTCAAAAAAAATATTAGTGATGTGTTTCTTAATATAGATTACGCTATACCTTTAGGGTTTATTTTTAATGAGTTGGCGGTCAACTCATTAATTCATGGCTTCACAAAATCGTTTTTAAAGAAAAATCCTTCACGTAAGCCCACATTATACGTAAATTATACTTTTGATGATGGCTATTATTATTTAATAGTAAGTGATAATGGTAAAGGTTTGCCAAAGAGGTTTAAATTTAATAAACTTCAGAATAGTGGCTTGCAATTGGTAGATAATCTTGTAAAAGATCAAATATTCGGATCATGGAGTATAAACTCTGATGAAGGAACTTTTGTAAAGATTGTTTTTAAGCCAGAAGAATAGTAATACATTAAATGCCAGGTCATTTTGCTATTATAAAAAATTTTTTATATTATTTATTTCACGAAACGGTTTTTTTTAGCAAAGTACTGCCAATAGCACATTGCAAACATTTTTTTGGAGTACAGTAGTTTTTATTTAATTCTATCATTGCCTGTGTATCGGCTGTGCTTTGAGCTGTAATGCCAACTTTTCGCCAGTTATTTATTATTGAATTGCTTTCAGGCATTAAATCTGATAAAATGCTAAATGACTTTTCGCACAATTCGGGCTTTAAGACATGTTTACCATATACAAACATAACAGGCACCACAGTATTAATTATAATACTATCAATACATGATTCCCCTAGTTTTTTGGCTTTGCCGGGCGATTTTTTTTCAAATACATAATGATCATCCCAATACTTTGATGCTTTAACATTTAACAGCTTTTTCAACTTAGCAGGTTCATTATTTTTAATCATTATTTCCCAGATATTTTCGGACATGTGTATTAGTTGGGCAAATTGCGCCAGCCGTATCGTAGGAAAGTTTGGCGGTCTTAACTTGGAAAATTTCCACAATTTAGAATTTATAGGTGTAAGATTATACTTCTTACGTAAAAAACTATATTCTCCAAAAAGTTCTTTAGGATATTGTTCTGTATATGATTCTTTTAATAATCCGGCTTGCCCAAATATAAGTGACTCTATTTGCAATATTTGATCCCTGTGTTTGTTTAAAATTTTATATGGAAGACTTTTAGCCAACATTTCAAATCCGGTGCTATTCTTTTTAAAGCCAAAGTTTTTGCTTAAAAAGAAATATAGTGTTTCAAGCCAGTCGTTATTAAAGAATTTATGATAGTGATATATTTCTATTGATTTTCTCTCAAGGCGCTCAACCAAAAGGCGATTAAGCCAACTCACTAAAACAATATTTTCAATATCGCAAATATCTTGTTGGCAAGCAATCCTGCTTTTTGATAATAAATATTTTTGGTATTTATAAAATAACTTTTTATCAAACAGGTTTTTTATAACCAATGTGGGGATTTTTGCCAGTAAAGTTTCTTTTTCGGTAAGGTCATCTTCATAGATTACATGTAATATGATGTTTTTGTAGTTTTCATCTTTGTGATGATTATGTCTGTACCAATCTGTCCTGTTAATATGTATTTCTATATTACCAACCCACTTAATACCATCCATTTCTATTTTGCAGTTAATAAAATCGGGTCCTGCATCATTGTTTTGCGTTCCAAAATCTTCTATGCATAAAGCCTGCCCCTGCTGTGTGTATATATCATGGGTTTTCAGCAGTTTGTTTTTCCAAACATATTGAAGAAAATGCTCATTCATAAATAAATTATTAATCTATACGAATATCGGCAAGTATATTGAAAAAAACAAGGGATATAGAAAAAATGATGTTTTTTATCGTCATAAACCTTTAAAAAATGCATCAAAAAAAAGAGGTTGCCCTTATATTAGACAACCTCTAATTTACAACCAATAATTAACCAACTAAAAAACCTTAATAAAAGGATTTTTGTAAATATACCACGTTATTTTTACTTATTTATTATGTTATTTTATTATTTTTTTTATTTGGAGTTTTATTTTGGTTTTTTTATTAGTCGGTAAATTTATAATTTACTGCAAATGATCACCTTGAATATTTTCTATTATGTGATTCATCAGCACTTTCCCATTCTTTTTCAAGTTTATTGATTTTTTTCTGGTGTGCATTGCTTATTTTTTCTCCAAGAAGCTTATTGACATCGGGTTGGCCAGCATTGATCCATGCTGTGTACCAGAAATCACCGACAGATTTAACGGCAAGTTGCATTTGTCTTTCAACCATTCCATTCAATTCATCATGAAATGCTTCAGAAAAGGTTTTAGAATAAGGCCTCACATAGCTTTGTCCTCGCATTTCATGTGCATATATTTTGTCTGCTGGTGTTGTATCATAGATATGATCATACACCATGAATATTGTGTCGATTTTCTCATGGCTATTTATTATTAACTCCCATGCTCTGTCTAGTGGAGATTCTATATATTCTGCTCTTCCGACAAAATAATCATAATCATCAGCAAACAATTCAGGCAGGCGGCTTTCCCAAAGAGCATGTATCCCTCTTTGTTTTGCATTGCGGCCATCATAATACAAAGTTGTATGCAGTGGCGTACATGCATCACCTATATAGTGCCCGAGGTGAGCCGAATTGTATAATATCCGGTCAACATCTTTATCTTTGAAAGCATAAGTTAACCTGTTCATCATAACATTTATATGCCAGGGAATTATGCCATATTTTTGTAATGTGTCTTCTGTGAATTTCTTTACTGCATCATCCCATTGTCTTGGAACATTTTCGAAAGGATTTTCTCCAAAGTGGTCTATATCAATATAATGACGAGCTGCTTCACCCGGCACAACATGGGCGCGGCGGTCAGGATCAATAGACCTCTCGGTAAGATATTCAATATGCTTACGGTAAAAAGGCATTAAATCAGGGTGAATAGTAAAAACTGCCATTCTGTTTATCTTACGGTGTGCATAAAAACCAAAAGACATTAAATCGAATGGCATCAGTATAATTAAAACTGACAGAAAAAATAACAATATTGCTTTTTTATTCTTTCCTATCATATGGTTACAAAGTTTATGAAATATCTGTCAGTTTTACAAGTTTATTATCTGTCAGTATGGGTATTACCTCAGTGATGCTCATACTCATGCAATAATCTATTACATTATCAAGTTTCAGGTGCTGCAACCTGTCACGATGAGAAGCTTTGTTTATATATTCCCTGGGGTTGCTTTCGGCAGTTTTCCAAAGATCTATTGCTGCATTTGTTGCATCGCATTTGGTCTGAAAAAGATCATTTGCCTCGCTTAATATATTATTAGCCAATAACCCTGCAAAAAGTGAATCTTCAAGGCTGAAGTGGTCTTTATAGCCTGAGCAAAATACTAATATATGCTTATCAGTACTAATCAGGTACTTTGTTAAAGCTTTTAGATTGACAAATGCGCCAATTACTACAGGTGCATTGCTTTCACCGGCAATTTTAATAGTACGCGTGCCGTTGGTAGTGTTTAATGCAATAGATCTACCCTTAATCTCTGAAGTTGTAAAGTTATCAGGCGAGTTGCCAATATCTGCATAATCCAGAATTTTGCCATCGCGTTCGCCGGCAATTATAAATCCTTTAGCCTTATAGTGCAGGCAGTCGGATTTTTCAGATACCGGCACTATTTCCTTTGCCCCACTATCAAAAGCAGCACATATTGAAGAGGTTGCACGAAAAATATCCGCAACAACAACTATACGTCCATCTTTATTAAATAATGGTAATAATTTTGGACTGAAACATGTTTCAATATATTTTTTGTCTTTCATTGATATTTTGTCGAATATAATAATTAAGGCTTAAGACTAGAAAAAAACATTAATTTTATCTTATGAGCCTTGTAAAATATAGTAAGTTAAGTTTATTTCCCGTTTCAACCCTAACAACCCTAACAACCCTAACAACCCTAACAACCCTAACAACCCTAACAACCCTAACAACCCTAACAACCCTAACAACCCTAACAACCCTAACA
>PUKZ01000081.1 GCA_003550725.1 Bacteroidales bacterium
AGATTGTTGAAACCCTTTTAAATAACAGACCAAGAAAGCGATTAGATTATTTAACACCTAAAGAAAAATTAGAAAATTTATTGTTTAACAAGAAAGTTGCATTTGCAGCTTAAATCTACGTAAAAATAATTTATTATATCCACTAAAATCATTAAAGACAAGTCTTATAATGCCAAAACATATAAAAAAAACCACAAGATATATATTGTTAATTAACGAATATTAAAACAATGAACAATAAGCTAATTATGATCTTCCTGCTAACATTCATATTTTCATGTAGCAGGGATAATGGTGATGAAAGAAATAATAATGATCGGGTTCCTGATGTATCTGTTCAAATAGCTCAAAAAGAACCTTATGAGCCAAAAATGGACTTTACTGGAAACATAAAACCATATCGTGAAGCAAATCTGGGTAGTGCAATACCGGGTCGTATAGAAAAGTTGTATTTTTCAGAAGGCGACCATGTCAGCAAGGGGGCTCTAATAGGTCAGTTATCGGGGGAAACAGCGGCAATGGCACGTTATGAATACAAAACCCTGCAAAAAGATTATGAGCGCACTGCAAGGCTTAGAGAAAGAGAAAGTGCCACTCAGCAAGACTATGATCATATAAAAGGAAAATATAAAGCAGCAAAAGCCAGGTACGATTTTTTCAAAAAAAACAGTGAAATAAGGGCACCTTTTTCCGGGGTAATTGTAGAATACCTTGTTAATGAAGGTGAAACCTTCTCATTTTCTCCGGGACTGGAGCCCGGATATTCTCATGCTTCCGGAATAGCAAGGCTTATGCAAATGAACCCGGTAAAAGTTAAAATTGACGTCAGCGAAAATCTAATACCGGAAATCCATAATAATAATATTGAACCTTTTATAACAACCGATGTATATCCTGATGAAATATTTGAAGGAGAAATATCCTTTATAAGACCTGTTTTGTCGACCGCTTCACGTACAGCAACAGTAGAGGTTACCGTAAACAATCCTGAAAATAAGCTAATGCCGGGCATGTATGCAAAAGTTAGTCTTGAAATGGAAAAAGATTCACTGGTGTTTATACCAAGGCATGCCGTTTTAGACCGCAAAGAAGGTAGGGGAAATTTGTGGTTAATTAAAAATGGGTATGCAACGCAACAACAAGTAACCATAATAGATGAACATAATGGGAAAATGGCTTTGAGAGGCATCCATGAAGGAGACTCTATAGTGGTATCAGGCTTGCATGCACTAAAAGAAAACATAAAGGTGAATATAAGAGAATGATGAAGCGATAGAGTCTGATAACTTGGAAGTTTGGGAGGGCGAATGAGGAGAAGGAAGAGAACTTAGAGAAGTTAAAGAAGTTAGAGAAGTTAAAGAACTTAGAGAAGTTAAAGAATTTAGAGAATTTAGAGAAGGAACGATAGTATAATTTAACAATAGAACAATTTGACAATAGAACAATTCAACAATTTTAAAAAACAATGATATTAGCAAAGACAGGAGTTAGCAGACCGGTATTTACCTTAATGTTTTTTTTGGCGTTATTGCTTTTTGGGTTTATGAGCTACTTAATGCTTCCAAAGGATGTTTTTCCCGAAATTGAAATGCCGGCTCTTACTGTAGCAACAGTATACCCCGGTGCCTCAGCAGAAGAAGTTGAGGAGCAGGTCACTGCTGAATTGGAAGAAGTATTGGCCGGAACGGGTAATTTAATAAATATGACTTCTGATTCCAGGGAAAATGTATCATTTATAACACTTCAGTTTGATTGGGGTACTGATCTGGAAGAAGCAATTGGTACAGTCAGAGACTTTATTAACTTTAAAGAAAGCGAATTACCGGATGAAATAGAAGCTCCTGTAATAATGAGAGTTGACACTGACATGTTTCCTGTTTTGATATATGGCATAAATGCAACTGAAAGTTATGAAGACCTCGGCCGCATTATCGACGATAAAGTAATAAATGCTCTTAATCGAACTCCTGGTGTAGGTGCACTTTTAGTAATGGGCGAACCTAATAAGGAAGTTAAAATAGAAATTGATCCTTATAAACAAAAAGCATACAATCTTTCCATAGACAATATAGTACAATCCTTAAAGGCAGAAAACATTACTATACCTGCAGGTAATATTATTGCAGGTAAAAGTGAACTTTCAGTAACAATTCCCGGAGATTTTAAGAGTATCAAAAATATAAGCAACACATTGATAACTACTTTTGACGGCAAGCCCGTAAGACTTTCGAATATTGCCTCAATAACACTGGGTTTGGAAGACCCCAATGAAATAGCCCGGGTAAATGCAAGAGATGGGGTAGGTATTTTTGTAATGAAACAGGCAGGTGCTAATACACTTGAAGTAGTAGAAGGGGTCAGGAAGGAAATGCAAGACGTAAAACCTTTACTGCCGGATGACGTTGAGATCGATGAACTGATGGATAATTCGGAGTTAGTGATTTTTTCCATCAGTAACTTGTTTAGAGCTATCTTTTTTGCCGCTATATTTGTAATCCTGGTTGTATTTTTCTTCTTGCGTGAAATAAAAAGTTCACTTGTAATTATACTCACAATACCTTTTTCACTTATTGTGGCATTCATTTACATGTATGCTGCAGGATACACTGTAAATATATTCTCTTTATTGTCACTTGCCATTGCCATAGGTATGGTTATAGACAATGCTATAGTAGTGCTGGAAAATATTTCACGTCATATTGAAAACGGTGTTCCTCCAAAGCAAGCAGCTATTATTGGTACACGAGAAATGGGCTTGGCTATCATGGCTGCTACCATTACTACAATAGCCATATTTTTACCTCTGATATTTATGGGTGGAATTGTTGGAATCATTTTTCGTCAACTAGCTATACTTACAGCCATTACAATGCTTGCATCGCTTTTTACTGCACTATTCTTAACACCAATGCTTAGCTCGAAACTGTTGACAAATTACCATGTAAACAGGAAAAAAAGTGCATTTTATAAATTTAGTGGACAATTCTTTGATTCCCTGGAAAAATTTTATTCTAAAATACTTACTTTCTCCCTTTATCATAAAACATTGATAATATCAATAGTAGCCTTAATATTTATAATATCTGTTTTTTTGACAAGATTTATAGGCACCGATTATATCCCTGAATTTGATGCAGGAGATGTAAGTGCTCGTATTGAAACACGTATTGATGCCAGTACAGATGAAACTTTAAAAATTACCAAAAAGATTGAACAAATTTTCAGGGAAGAGATCCCGGAATTACGAAATGTCTTTTCATTAACAGGCCAAAGCCAAGAGGGGTTACTTGGAACAGTGGGCTTCAGAGAAGGCAAAAACATTTCTACTATTTTTGGCCGAATGGTTTTACCGGAAGAACGCGACAGAACATCTGAAGAAGTGGCAGAAATAATTCATCAAAGGATTGCAGAAATACCGGAAGTAGAAGTTTATTCAACCACAGGCGGAAGCCTAATATCCGATGCTATTATGGGAAACATACAACCCATTGAAGTTAAAATAACCGCGCATGATCTTGAAGTTATCAACCAATTAGGAACCGAGATTGAAAACAGACTTGCAAATATAGAACAGCTTACAAATGTGGAATCAACAGTTGACAGGGGCAAGCCGGAATTAAGAATAAACATTGACAAAGATAAAGCTACGGCTGTAGGATTAAGTACAGCCCATGCTTCTATGCAAGTCAGACAAAGCCTCTATGGGGCAGAAAGTGGTACTATTAACCTGAAAGGTGAGCATATTCCTATGAATGTCAGATATCCGCCAAGCTATCGTAGAAGTACTGCACATGTCGAAAATATAAATCTAAGCACACTGACCGGAAAGCAGGTTCCACTGAGTCTTATAGCTGATATTGAAGAAGGTACAGGACGTCTTGAAATAAAAAGGGAAATGAGGCAAAGAGCGGTTTATGTATCTGCAGATAATTATAGAGTTTCACTCGGCGAAGCAGCAAATATTGTAGAAAAAGAGCTGGACAAAATAATACTGCCCGATGGTGTTAATCTTGAAATAGGAGGACAAGTAGCCGAACAAGAAGAAGCTTTTGCAGATATGTATTTAATATTTGCTATCGGATTGATACTTGTTTTCATGATTATGGCCTCATTATTTGAATCATTCAAAAACCCATTTATTATAATTTTCACAATACCATTATCTATAATAGGCGTTATATTGGCTTTCCTGGTAACAGGGCTAACTCTTAGTGTAGTAACATTTCTGGGAATAATAATGCTCATAGGAATAGTTGTTAACAATGGAATAGTTCTGGTTAATTACACCGATCTGTTGATAGCTCGCGAAATGGCTTTTATGGAAGCTGTGATTCAAGCTGCCAAAAATCGTTTAAGGCCAGTACTTATGACTTCCTTTACAACCATACTTGCCATGATACCTATGGCTTTAAGTACAGGTATGGGGTCTGAGATATGGTCACCTTTAGGTATAACAATAATCGGAGGATTAATAATTTCAACATTGGTAACATTACTATTGATACCAACTCTGTACGTGGTGTTTAATAAGAAAAAATATTCAACAAATGGATCTTAAAATACAGCATATTAGTGTGTAAAGTAAAAAATGATATCGTAAACAGGAAATGAGAAATTTGCTAAACCACGAAGTTATTAATGACAAATAACAAATAAATACAACACCAATAACAAACACATAAACCTTTCAGCTTCTTCGAAATTCTGCTAACTAAAAACCATATAACTTAACTAAATTATCTTTCGCCAAACAAAGCTGTTCCAATGCGTACCATCGTACTACCCTCTTCAATACCTATAATATAATCATTTGACATACCCATAGATATTTCAGAAAAATCATCATCAGATTTAAAATACTTTTCTTTTAGCTTATCAAAAATAGATTTGAGGGTTTTAAACTCTTTTCTTACCTGGTTTTCATCATCGGTAAAGGTTGCCATACCCATAAGGCCAACTACTGAAACATTATTCATGTTTTTATAATCATCTCCATCAAATATCTGGCAAACATCATCGAAAGACATACCAAATTTAGACTCCTCTTCAGCAATGTGAATCTGAAAAAGACATTTAATAGTCCTGTTGTTTTTTCCAGCTTCTTTGTCTATTTCTTTAAGCAATTTTAAGCTGTCAACAGATTCTATCATATCAATAAAAGGGGCAATATATTTCACTTTGTTTCTTTGCAAATGACCCACCATATGCCATTTAATATCTCCGGGCAAATTTTCATACTTAGGAACAAGTTCCTGCACCTTGCTCTCTCCAAAAACCCTATGTCCGTGCTTATATAACTCAAGAATATCATCATCTGTTTTGTTTTTACTTACAGCTACAAGCTCCACGTGAGGAGGTATTGTTTTAATAATCTTCTGACGGTTTTCATTAACTTGCAACATATCTTCAATAATTTCTGTTATTTAAAAAAAATTGTAACCGGTTTTTTGTTTCTCAAAAAAACAACAAGAGCTTAACAGTTTTTGGCTGCGAAAATAATAAACCGTTTAAATATTATAATTCATTCTTTTAATTTTTCAGGAATCTTTATTTTATAGGTTTTATTATTTTCATTGCTCAGTGAATATTTTCTAAGCCAGGGATTATATTCCCGAAGCAGGTTGTAATTAATTCCAATATCGAGGGCAAACTGCGGCAGATCATTAATTGCCGAATCCACTTCAATTACATCATACTCCAGGGGTTGGTAAAGATCTTTTTCCCTGAAATAAAAACCCATTTCCTGTGGATTGGAAAAAATATGTTTAACAGCTAATAATCTAAACACAAATCTTGCTGTTTCTTCATTAAGCCTCAAGTCATAATAACTTTCTACTTTTTGGTTAGCCATCTGGCGTTTTAGCGCCGATTTACCCATATTAAAAGCAGCAGCAGCTAATGTCCAGCTGCCAAATTCTTCATAAGCATCATGAAGGTATTTACATGCGGCCTCTGTAGCCTTTTCAACATGATACCTTTCGTCAACATCTGAGGAAATTTCCAGGCCAAACTCTCTGCCCGTAGGTGCAAGAAATTGCCAAAAACCTCTTGCTCCTGCAGGCGAAACAACATTCATCAGTCCGCTTTCAATAATAGCCAAATATTTGAAATCATTTGGTATTTCATTACTCTCCAAAATAGGTTCAATAACAGGAAACCACTTATTAGCCCGTTTGAAGAAAAGCATTGTTTGCGACTGCCAATAAGTATTAACCAAAAGTTCCCTGTCGAATCTTTCCATTATATCAAAATTCTCCAAAGGTACATCCTCGCCTGCAAACTCTAAATCATCAGGATGAGGAACAGCATAAATTTTATAATTATCTCTGAAACTATCTTCATATGTGCGGTCATGTTCACCAGGATTTGCTGAAAAAAGAAACAGCCACAATATCAACACGGCTGATAAAACATAAATTGCTGTGATTAATCCATTATATTTATTCATGATGATAAAACTATTAAAAGATGTCCTGTACAATTCTTAAAACAAAAAAGGTTAAAAAAAATTATTCTAACCCTAAAATAAATTATTCCTGTTTTTTTTTCTAATAACAAAAACTTCAATTATTAAGTTCAAAAAATATACCAATTTTATTTTTGTTAAACTTACTTATCTGAAGCCTGTTCCACAATTCACACTTAATGTTTCAAGCCCAGTCAAAGTTGATTCTTAAACCTTTTGGGCTCTATGATTTATTCAACATCTTTTGCCTTATTTCTAATCTTTAACATCTCATATCTTAATTCTTATTTCTAATATTTTGTCGCTCAGCAATCAAAGTTTCACTTCGTTTTTTTGTTTGCTCGATTTACCTCACACTCAATGTGCTCATTTTTACCCCCTCACTTTGTTGGTTTTTCTCTATCAATGTAATATAATACCAAATAAAACATAGAAAACTATAGCTCCTGCTGCTGCGACCATTGCATAGGGAAGTTGTGTTCGCACATGGTCTATATGATCACTGGCTGCAGCCATTGAAGATACAAGAGTGGTATCGGAGATAGGTGAAACATGATCGCCAAAAACACCTCCTCCCAGCACTGCTGCAAGGCAAAGAGGAAGTGAAGCATCCATAATCATAGCAGTAGGTACTACAATGGGCACCATAATTGCAAACACACCCCAGCTTGTACCTGTTGAGAATGCAATAAATGCGGAAGTGAAGAAAACTATTGCAGCAACAAAGTCAGGATGAAGGAAATGATCAGCTAAAGATGCCACAAAAATCCCTGTACCTAATTCACGGCTTGTATCACCAATGGCAAAAGCAAGAGTCATTATAATAGCGAGCGGAATTAAACCGCTTATACCCTTTAATGACAGGTCAAATATTTCCCTAAAACTTAATATTCTTTGCATAAGCGGCAAAAAACCGGCTAAGGTTATAGCAGCAATAACAGCCCAAAGAACTGCAGTAGACCCTGTACCTGCAGTAATATTACCATCGCCGGTAATATATAAACCCACAGGCACCATAACAATCATTGCCAGTACAGGTAATATCATATTAACAGCTCGCAGGGGAGTATTTTTTTTTGCTTCTGTTGATATTATCTCGTCAGAAACGACAGGAACAGCACCATCAGCTATAGTTTTACCGGTTTTGCGGGCCCGCTCTTCAGCCTTTTTCATAGGGCCAAAATCCCTGAAAGTTAATATTATAAACAAAACCATTAAGATGGCAAAGATTGCATAAAAATTAAAGGGAATACTTTGTATAAAAACATTTATAGAGTTTTCTACTCCTTCACTTTCAAGCAAGCCTATTACAAAAGCGCCCCATGCATTAATTGGAATAAGGATACAGTTTGGCGCCGATGTAGAGTCTAATATATAGGCAAGTTTCTCACGCGACAAACGCAAACGCTCGAATAAGGGACGTGATATTGAACCCGAGATCAAGCAGCTAATACTTGATTCTATAAAAACTAAAAAGCCCATTATACCTGCAAGGCCTGCAGCCTCACGAGGAGTACGGGCAATATTTTTTTTCTGAATCCAACTGGTAAAACCTTGTACACCTCCACTACGTTGGGTTAATGTAATAAGTGCCCCTATTAATGCACAAAAAATTATTACCCGCGTATTGCCGGGATCCTGAAAAACATTTATCAGCGCATCAATACTATTGGCAAGGCCGGCAAAAACATTCCAATCAGATAAAATGATCCAGCCTGACAAAATACCCAAAAACAAAGATATGTATACCTGCCGTGTAGCTATAGCTAAAAATATAGCTAAAAGAGGGGGAATAAGAGAAAGCCAACCGTAATCCATTTGTATATTATACATATTTATATTTATCTAAACAGTATATGGGTTATCTCTATTTTCTATATTTTGCATGTTTGAACCTTAAAATCAATTTATTAGTAACTTTTAGCAATCAAAGCCTCTATTATTCAATCTCTGATTTAGTTATAATAATACATGACAAAGAAAAAAATATTTTTTGTATTATTTCCGGCTTTTTTACCAAAGAACTGATTATTTCATGCAATATATTACTAATGTGTATCTAGGCGATCATCATAAAACATCAAAATTGTGCATAAAGCTTGTTAAATGGTTAAAATAATTATTTTGATCTATTTTTCTGATTTTTATGTCCATATCAAAAAAAGGACAGCCCTTACTAAAAATTTAAAACATATTATTTTAAATTGTACCTTTGCACGTTATGAAAAAGATCCGTAACTTTTGTATAATAGCACATATTGACCATGGCAAGTCAACACTTGCTGACCGCATGCTTCTTAACACCAGGACTATCACTGACCGTGATTTTAAGGACCAGGTGCTCGACAACATGGATTTGGAACGTGAACGTGGTATTACTATAAAAAGTCATGCTATCCAGATGGAATACGAGTATAAGGGCGAGATATATATATTAAATCTTATAGACACACCCGGGCATGTAGATTTCAGCTATGAGGTATCACGTTCTATAGCGGCATGTGAGGGAGCTCTTCTTATTGTAGATGCTGCACAAGGTATTGAAGCTCAAACTATATCAAATCTTTACCTGGCTTTAGAACATGACTTGGTAATTATTCCTGTATTAAATAAAATGGATTTGCCAAGTGCTATGCCCGAAGAGGTTACCGAATATATCGTAGACTTAATTGGTTGTAGCGAAGACGATGTGATTCCTGCCAGTGGTAAAACAGGTATGGGCGTTAATAATATTTTAAAAGCTATAGTTGATCGTATTCCACCCCCAACAGGCGATCCAAAAGCTCCTTTACAAGCCCTTATATTTGATTCAATATACAACCCTTTCAGAGGTGTTATAGCATATTTCAGGGTTTTTAATGGTAAATTAAGCACAGGTGATCATGTAAAGTTTATGAACACAGGAAGAGAATATTATGCCGATGAAGTTGGTGTACTTAAGATCAAGCAATTTCCCCGCGACAATATTGCAGCCGGTGATGTGGGTTATATTATATCAGGTATTAAAGACGCCCGCGAAGTTAAAGTTGGAGACACAATAACACATATCAAAAACCCTACAAACAAAGCAGTAAAAGGTTTTGAAAATGTAAAGCCAATGGTATTTGCAGGTGTTTATCCTGTCGATACCGACGATTTCGAAGAACTGCGTGCCTGTATGGAAAAATTGATACTCAATGATGCCTCCCTGACTTATGAACCTGAAACATCTGCCGCACTGGGATTTGGGTTTCGCTGTGGATTTTTGGGTATGCTTCACATGGAAATAATACAGGAAAGGCTGGAAAGAGAGTTTCAAATAACAGTGATAACAACCGTACCAAATGTTTCTTACAAAGCTTATACCAAGAAAGAAGATACGATAATTGTAAATAACCCATCAGATATACCAAGCCCAAACGAATTGGATTACATTGAAGAACCTTATATATACGCACAAATCATTACTAAATCAGAATACATAGGCCCGGTAATGTCTCTTTGTCTTGAAAAAAGAGGTATAGTAAAAAACCAGGTCTACCTGACTACCGACAGAGTTGAGCTGACATTTGAAATGCCTCTTGCCGAAATTGTTTTTGATTTTTACGATAAGTTAAAAACCATATCAAGAGGTTATGCTTCTTTCGATTATTCACCATCAGGTTATAAAACATCTAATCTTGTCAAGCTTGATATACTGCTCAACAGTGAACCTGTAGATGCACTTTCAGCTTTGGTGCACAAAGATAATGCATATAATTTTGGCAAAAAAATATGTGAAAAGTTGCGCAGCCTAATACCTCGCCAACAATTTGACATTGCAATACAGGCAGGAGTGGGTTCTAAAATTATTGCACGCGAAACTGTAAAAGCATTACGAAAAGATGTTACAGCAAAATGTTATGGTGGCGATATAACACGTAAAAGAAAGCTTCTTGAAAAACAGAAAAAAGGAAAAAAACGAATGCGACAAGTTGGTAACGTAGAAATACCTCAATCTGCATTTATGGCTGTTCTGCAAATGGACAAATAACCCGCTAAGGCTCACGCTCCAAATCAGCCTGTTATTTCTTACTTATTATTATCTTTATTTATCCTTTTTATACTGTCTTTAAGGCCCTCAACAACAATAGTTATCTCCCCTTTAATATTACGATCAGTAAAATATTTTAATACTTCCTTTAAAGACCCTCTGATATTTTCTTCATATATCTTGGTGAGTTCACGTGAGACTGACACAACCCTGTCTTCGCCAAAATGAGTATGAAATTCCCGCAGTGTTTTCACCAACCTGTATGGCGATTCATAAAAAACCATAGTCCTGCTTTCATTTTCCAGCTCTTTAAGTCTTGTTTTGCGCCCTTTTTTCATTGGCAAAAAACCCTCATAAACAAACCTGTCGGTAGGCAGCCCTGAGTTAACAAGTGCCGTCACAAATGCGGTTGCACCAGGCAAACACTCAACAGGAATATTTTGCTTTATGCTCTCACGGGTAAGTAAAAAACCGGGATCGGAAATGCCAGGCGTACCGGCATCTGTAACAAGAGCAACCTGGTTTCCATTATGAAGATGTTCTATTATTGAAGCAAATATCTTGTGTTCATTATGTTGATGATATGAAATGACCTTATTTGAAATATCATAATGGCTAAACAACTTATTAGAATTGCGTGTATCCTCGGCAAGAATAATATCAACTTCCTTCAATATACGCAAAGCCCTTAAAGTTATATCTTCAAGATTTCCAATGGGCGTAGGTACTAAATATAATTTTCCCATTACATAATTAATTGGTCATGTAACGCCTCTGTACAAGATGAGCAAACTTATCAATTGTTTCGGCTGAATGCTGACCGTCCCATGAATAGGTGTCGTTAAGCTGGTTTATATAATCAAAAGCTTCATCCAGGTTATCAAATGAATTAAGTTTATTGACAGCTTCGTTGTATGCTTCAATATCACCTTCAAAAAGTTCATTAATAAATAAAAACTTTTCATTGACCCCAATACTGTCTCTTAAATTATTTATAGGTTTTTGTTGCATACGAGTTCCTATATCAACATTTTCTTTCATCTTTGCCAATCTTACATTCAATGAAGTATCTTCTTGATTAGTATATTTGTCGGCTATAAAATTATTTTGTTTTTTATTAACAGTATCAGCGACGGATTTATTTTTGCTTTTAAAATTATTTTTCTCAGATTCTTTTTTATTGGCTGTTTGCTGTGGTTCGGCCGTAAAATCAGCTTTATGACCGGAATGCTGTTTATTGGTATGTCCGGAAGAACTGTAATCATATTTTTGATCACCTTCGGATGAATTTGCTTTAGTTTCAGCTTCATTTTTTGCAGAAACTGATTCCGGCCCTTTTTCTTTTAAAGAATCATCTTTTTTCTCATCACCGGCTGAGGTCACTTTTGTATCATTGCCATCTGAATCAGAAACCTTATCTGCTGCTTTTGGTAAATCACCGTCATCTTGCTGTTCTTTTTTTGCCGGAGGGGGGGTTACAAAAGTCCGTGGAAAAGTACGACTGGTAGTGTCTGTTGAACCCAACTCAGCTTTATGCACATCAGCACCTTTTTCCAGCTGCCTCTCGGTTAACTTCTTTAAAAGAGCAAAATCCTTGTATAATTGCTTTAATTCGTCAAGTACCAAATCAATTTCAATAAGAGAATCGGGTTCTTTTGATTTGTTAATACTTTCCGTTTTTTCAACAACAGACTCAAGAATGTTGCATATTCTTGCTTTTATACTTGCATTATCCATAAATTATTCCGTTTTCTTTATATTTCATCCTTTTTGCAAAAAACGATAAAACAAATAATAAATTATAATTTTTATTCTTTCACTCTTGCTTTGAAAAGATTTTTAATTTAGCAGTATATATAAACTTAATCAATAACCTTTAACTTTTAATGCGAATTTAAGATTTTTACAGAATTAATTTTATAAAAGAGTAAAAAAGAGCAAATGTTTTCGGATAAAGACATGGAAGGCCAACAACTCTACGGTTGGATAGAGGTTATTTGCGGTAGTATGTTTTCAGGAAAGACAGAGGAATTAATACGCCGACTTAAGCGGGCAAAGTTAGCCCAGCAGCGTGTGGAAATATTTAAACCGGCTATTGATGACAGGTATGATAATGAAAGTGTAGTATCGCATGACGAGAATATTATAAAGTCTACTCCGGTAAAATCTTCATCAAAAATATTGCTGCTTGCAAGTGATGTGGATGTAATAGGCATTGATGAAGCACAATTTTTTGACCCGGGGCTGGCAGAAACATGCAACCATTTAGCTAATCAAGGTATACGTGTCATTGTTGCAGGTCTCGACATGGACTTCAAAGGTAAACCTTTCGGACCTATTCCTGCCCTTCTTGCTTACGCCGAATTTATAACCAAAGTGCATGCTATATGCCTGAGATGTGGTGCCCTCGCACAATATTCGTATCGTAAAATTAATGATGAAAGCCTTATTATGCTAGGCGAAACCGAAAGCTATGAACCTCTGTGCCGAAAATGTTACATAAATATTATGGGAATTGATAAAAAACCATAATAACAGAACCAAAAAGCAAAACAGATTAAATGATAATTTTTTTGATATTTTTTTCTGGTATACGAAAATTTAGAACTATTTATCTATATCCATTTTTACGAGCTCCCGGAAGTAAGCCGGAAATGAATTAAATAATCAACGTTTTACAAATATTTCAAACAATAAACTTAATTTGTTTTTTTCAATCAAAATTTTTTACAGATAAGCCATGAAAATAACTTTTAACGGTGCTAATATTAATTATACCGATTGCGGAAAAGGCAATACACTTGTTCTTTTACACGGATTTACAGAGACTATAAAAATATGGGATTATTTTTCCGAATATTTGTCAAAGAAATTCAGGGTTATATGCATTGATTTACCGGGTCATGGAGAAAGCGATTGCATAGACAATATTCATAGCATGGAATTAATTTCTGATATTTTAAAGTCACTGCTTGACAAACTATCGATTGATAAATGTGTGATGATTGGTCATTCTATGGGAGGCTATGTTTCATTAGCTTTTGCCCGTAAATATGGCAAGTTATTAAGTGGCTTAGGCTTGTTTCACAGCAGCGTTTATTCAGACAGTGAGCAGGCAAAAGAAGCACGTATGCGGGCCATAGAAATAGTCAGAAATGACCACCATGCATTTCTTGCAGGTTTTATTCAAGACTTGTTTGCACCTGAAAATAAAGAAATTTTTAAAAAAGAAATAGATAATTTGGTTAAAGATGCAAAGCAAATGTCTAAAGAAGCAATTATAGCTGCGCAAATGGGCATGATAGAAAGACATGACTCAAAAGATATTTTGGTTAATGCAAAATACCCTGTAATGTTTATTGCCGGACACAAAGATTCACGAATTCCTGTTAAAGATATACAATCCCAATTAATTCTACCTGAAACTTCATACTCACTATTACTAAAAAATGCCGGACATATGGGTTATTTGGAGGAAAAAGAAAAAACATTACATTTTATTAAGGCATTTACCGAAACATGCTTTCCATAAAATTGATAAATATTCCATGTTTTCCGCACTTTTTTGCAATACCAAAGTAAGTGACTGAATATCAATGATATTTTATTATTTTTGGGTGTTGCAAAATTAAAAACATGTATATTAGAAAAATAAAAAACCCGTTCTGAAAGCGGTAGTATTCTAACCATTAACAAGGAAAAGGTCGCCTTTGCCGTATTTCCAGACATTTTTTAATTCACGCTTTCGCCGCCGCCTGTTTGGGCAGGCCAGCGCGCACGGTTTTTATAGTTTTAAAAGGGAATTTATAATAAACTGGTTTTAAAAATCTTAATAAGTTTAATTTTTTATATCAAAATTGGTTAAAATCGTCCTCCGGCCTATGGTGAAGACACCTACAAAACAAGCGAAAAGGGCGTTAAAAAATATTTGAAGTCGCTCCGTAAAGTTATGGATAAGTATAAAAAATATAATACAGATTAAAACACCTACAAAAACAGATCAAAGCCAAAAGCGACATTGCAAATATTTTAGCCCTTGATGCGTAGTTTTGTGGTGGCGGAACCACAGCCTTGAATTTTTGTAACTTTTTTTTCAAGAAAAAAGTTTA
>PUKZ01000123.1 GCA_003550725.1 Bacteroidales bacterium
ATTTTTCTTTAGCCGATGGTGCAGAATTTACTGATTCTTTATCATTTGAGCCGCACGACATAATCAATAAAACTATTACACATAATAAACAGTACTGTTTTATATAAACAATTTTAGTCATACCATTTTTATATTTTTTTTTAAGTCTGATAAAAAAGTATTCATGGGTTCTATATTGCTTAGTATTAATTAAAAAAACAATAAAGCCCTGTCTTATAATTTGTTAAGGTTGAGTCTGTTTGCTTTTTCTTTGACAAATATAATTTAAAATCTTATTAATAAATTACAAACAAAACATCTAATAAAAAAATCCGGATAGCAGGCTCACCATTTTTTTTATATGCGAACTTACTTTCCGGATAGTGCTTGTTAATTTTTTGTGGAGCTGGAGGGATTTGAACCCTCGTCCAAACAAGCAGCCAAATTGATTTCTACATGCTTAGCCTTTAATTGGTTTTAGGCTGTGGACCGGGAAAAGGCGCCCCTATCCAAAGCTTAGCTCCTTGAATTTTCGACCGGTTGTCGGAGCTTCAACCGGCTTATCCCGGCTTTTTCTGATGTTTCCTTGGGGACGCAGCCAGGCATAGCTTCCCGGGAAACAGTTGGTGCTTAATATCTATTATTAAGCTGCCAACGCGTAATCATTTTCGTTGCCGTTTATAGGCGATGTGCCTGGGATTTACGAGCCAGATTCACTACGCTCGGCATGCTTACAATTCAACTACACTTGCTGTCTAATCCAAATCAGCCCCATGTAATGCATAATTGTAACTTCTTATATGCAAAGTTATTAAAAAAAATCAACCTGCAAAATCCAGTAAAATATAAAATTAACAAATAAAGTGCTTTGCTAACCAAAAATTAATGTTTTGATAACCGATAAAAATTTACCTGATACTTTTTAATAAAATTCAGTGTATTATTAACAAAATCAAGCATATATAAATATTTGTGTAAATTTGTTTCAAAAAACAAATAATCATTAATGGTTTGCAATATGCAAAAAATGCTCAGTTTATTAAATCATCGGGATTTTGTATTATCACTTTCGGTAATTACCGGACTAATTTTGGGAGATTCTTCAAGTTTTCTGGCTGAAATTTCTATGTATATATTGATGGTTGCCATGATTGTTTCGACCATTAATTTTTCATTCAGGTCATGGAAAAATCCTTCAAATCTTATAAAACCTCTTGCCGGTTCCTTTTTGCTAAGTTATATTTTATATGGATTTATTACGCTTGTTTTGGCCTGGTTATTATTTTATAACTCTGATCAAACTGCCCTGTGGATCGGTTTTGTTATTATAGTGGCTGCGCCGCCCGGGCCGGCTGTAGTTCCTTTTTCTGCTATGCTTAATGGCAGCAGTAATTATTCAACAACCGGGTTGTTTGGATTATATTTACTTGCCATGATTTTAACCCCGGCAATACTATTTATCTTTATAGGAACTTCATTAATATCACCGGCAATGATTTTTGGTATTATGGTACAATTGATCATTATACCGGTATTCTTAAGCCGGTTCTTAAGGCATCCAAAAATACTTCCACATGCGCAAAAAACAAGCGGCACCTTAATAAAATGGCTGTTTTTTTTAATTATAACACCTATCGTTGGTATGAACAGATCAGTATTTTTTGATGAGCCATACATATTGTTAATAACTGCCCTGGTATTTTTTGTAAATATGTTTCTGCTGGCAATAATATATAACACTGTTATGGTAAAAGTATTTCCAAAAAAAGCTTTAATAATTAGCAGCACATTTATGATGACAATAAAAAGCGCTGCTTTTGGGGCTGTGGTATCTTTCAGATTTTTCGAAGAAGACCCGGTGGTAGCTGTACCGGCAGCTGTTCTAAGCATTTTTATAATACTTTTTACTATTTTTTATTCACAGTTTGTAAAACATAAACTGAATAAAATTTTGGGGAAAAAATAACAATCCTTTAGGATTACACTTACCTGATGCGAATTTGTTGTTGAGTATTGTTAATAAAAGCAATAGTTTATTATTAAGAAGGTTTTACGGGTATTTTTATATTTTTTTCTGACCACAGCAAGTACAATGCCCCTATAAGCAAACTAAGCATACAAATCACAAATGCAGCTGTAAACCCCCATGTTTCATAGAAGAACATACCTATCAATGGAGCAAACAGAGAGCGTATGCCAACCATCGAAAGGTGTGTTGACTGATAGAGTGCGGCTTCTTCTTTTCTGCAAAAATATGCCGACCCTATACTCCATAAAAGAGCCATTGTTGCGGCAAAAATGGAATGAAAGAGTATATAAAATATTAAAGAATAATATAATGTAACCCCATAAATCTCTACGT
The DNA here is from genome assembly GCA_003550725.1 of Bacteroidales bacterium. Taxonomy (GTDB): domain Bacteria; phylum Bacteroidota; class Bacteroidia; order Bacteroidales; family UBA7960; genus PUKZ01. The sequence continues at coordinate 2,342 of PUKZ01000123.1, forward strand.
TAGCAGGCATCCATTGTGTAAGGGTTACAGCAAGTATAAAAAGCATCATAGCTAAAAAAGAAATTGCGGCAAAGCGCCTGGGGTCAATGTTTCCTATAATCTTACCAAATAAAGGTATGAGCATGATTGCAATAATATTATAGGAGTTTTTGTAAAAAGCAACACTGGTATAGTTTAAACCCAAAGCTTTATCAAAAAAAATCGTTATTACCGACACTGATGCCATAAATCCAAAACCATATAACATAAAACCTACTTCAAAGTCAAAAAAAGGCCTGTTACCGGTAAATGTCCCTTTCATCCTTGAAAACGAGTTTTTCACCATCTGCCAGTATGATTGCCTGTCAAATATAATCTTGTTTTCTTTATCTCCTATTAATGATAACAAAAAAACCGAAACAATACCCAAAAACCCAATTGTAGGGAATACATACACAAAAGCAAAATTATCTTTATCCAAAAGCAAACCATATCCAAAAGTAATCACAAGAGTTGTAATCTTTTTCAACATGGTTGCCCAGGAGTATAGCTTTCCAAAATTTTCATGGCGGTATGCTTCTTTCAATAAAAGATTTATTGTGGGGAAAATAATCGGATTTGCTAGAAAATAAATCAAAAAAACAGAAATAAAAATATAATGATAAATGGGTTGGCCAACAATAACCTCGTATGAACGGGGAAAAAAGAACAGAAAAATCAAGGGCATACGGGTAATAATTGCAGTAATACGCAAAAGTTTCCTGCGGTTTCGTATACGGTCGGTAAAAGCATTAAAAAATGCCAAAAACAAAAACACTACCATGCTAAACTGAAACAAAACACTCAGCTGATATCCACTGCCCTGCAAACTTTTGATAAAAACAAATTCATTTAAAACAATCACCCCTGCCAGAATACCTTCAATAAAAGAATATGCAAGGTGAAGCTTAAATGTTTTCAGTTCCTGGCTATTAAGATTTTTCAAAAAACCCAACCCCATGTTTTGTAATTTTGTCAAATGCTTTTTTAATGTTTTTTACCTAGCAAATAGAGCTTTTTTGTTTTTTGCGCTGCAAAGATATATAAGTATTAGAATATTTTTTTCAGCTGACACTTCCAAGTCATATCGAGTATTTCTAAAAGGAAAAGAGAGCCCAAACCGTTATTTTCCAGGAAAATCATTTATCATAAAAAGTTTGGATCGATGAAACATTAATGTTATAAAGTAGCAGGTCTTAAAAACAAAGTATAAGATAGTCCCACTGAAAAAGCAGTATTATATTGTCCAAACTGGTTTATCCATTGCCACCATGTACCCGAAGCACCTCCTTCAGTACCGTGAGGACGCACAGGAGTTACCCCCTGTGAAAAACGAAAATGAAATTCAAGGTTTTCAAACATCGGATAATACAACCCTGCAATAGCATTTAGCTCACCCCAGTTAAAAGGCTTAGCTTCTGCTTCACGATTGGTAATATCACTGCCATTTTTTTCTTCATAATGTCCTATAACAGAAGCAAAAGACAATCCGGCTTCAATTGTTAACCTGTCGATATAATCAATACTGGAAATATCCGACAAATAATAATTATAAATTATGGGTATCTCAACATAATGCAGATCCAGCTTGTAATCCCTGTACTCTTCATCGGGTTCTATGCCCGACATGTATGCACGACTACCCTTCTGAATATACATGAGCTCAAGTTGCCAATGAGATTTTTCAGATACCGGGTAATTTGTAAAAATAGAAGCATACATGCCAAGCCTGGGCCTTCCACCATCAGGGTCGCGGTCACCCGAAATCTTGGTAGCTGTCAAACCACCTTTAGCTCCGGCTCGAAAGTGTTGACCGTCAAGAGATAGAGAAAAAACAAAAAAACAAAAAATAAGAAAAACCTTAAAAAAAGAAAAATTCATAAATTATATTTAAAAATTTTAATTAGATTGTGCAAAATTAAACGATTTTAATAATAAATTGCATAAGAAAACCCGTTCATTATAAAAATTAGGCTAGTGAAAATAATTAGTTTTAATTTGTTCAGAAATTTGATTCAACCGGCCATATAAAATCCCAATTTTATTAGGCAGATCAGTATTTCATTTGAATATAAGCCTAAATAAAATCCGAAAAATTGTGTAGGTTTGTATTACATTATTAAAAAAGTGTTATTATGATAAAATCAATGACCGGATATGGAAATGCCCGGTGTCAGCTTGAGAATAAAAGCATACGTATTGAAGTAAGGTCTCTTAACAACAAAAATATTGACCTGCATTTTCGAATACCACAGGCATATAAAGAAAAGGAGCCTGTTTTTCGAAATCTTGCATCTCAATATCTTGAGCGCGGCAAAACAGATGTTACTATTAAGATTGATTGTTCAGAAGATTACACCAATTATATTTTAAACAAAACCATTTTCAAAAAGTATTATCGTGAACTTAAAAATCTTTCAGATGAGCTAAAAGCCAATGATAATGAAAATTTGATTTCTGCTATTTTGAATTTGCCGGATGTTCTTATAGCCCAGGAGGAAGAAATTAGCGATGATGAATGGATTGCATTGGAAGAATGTTTTAAAGAAGCTTTGGAAAAAACTGACAAATACCGCCAATCAGAAGGTCTTCATATAAAAAATGATTTACTGCAAAGAATAAATAAAATATATGATTTATTGGGCCAAATTGAACCTTATGAGCAGCAGCGAATAAAAAATATCAAGAAAAAACTGCAAAACAGCCTTTCAGAAATCAATACCGAATATGATAGCAACCGGCTTGAACAAGAACTTATTTATTATCTTGAAAAACTTGACATCAATGAAGAAAAGGTCAGGCTGGAAAAACATATTGATTATTTTAATGAAATATTAAACGATAAAAACTCAAGTAATGGTAAAAAACTTGGATTTATTACCCAGGAGATAGGAAGGGAAATAAATACCCTGGGATCAAAAGCAAGTGAAGCAGATATACAAAAGATAGTAGTACAGATGAAAGATGAGTTGGAAAAGATCAAAGAACAACTTTCAAACATTTTATAATTTCAGGTGGGCATAATATGATAAAAGCTTTCACCAAAATCAATTATACACAAAGGTATATTATTATAAATATTGGTAGGCGGGATAAAAATATTTAACGAGCTATAAACTCCGGTACTAAAAAATAATCAATGGACAATAATTATCGCCTTAAATACATAGATAGAATGACAAGGTTTTATATAGCCGGTTTAATTAAATTATGAACAGATGATAAACGGGAAAATGATAATCGTTTCTGCCCCATCGGGAGCGGGAAAGACAACAATAGTAAACTCGGTTTTGAAAAATTTTTCACAACTTGAGTTTTCCATATCGGCTTGCAGCAGGCAAAAAAGAAAACATGAAACAGATGGTAAAGACTACTACTTTTTGACCCCGGCAGAATTCAGGTCAAAGATCGATAATAATGAATTTCTTGAATGGGAAGAGGTTTATCCGGGCAGCTATTACGGGACTCTCAAAAGTGAGGTTAACAGAATATGGTCAAAAGGCAAACACATCATATTTGATGTTGATGTAGTGGGAGGCATGAACATTAAAAAGCAATATCCCGCGCGGTCGCTGGCTTTATTTGTTAAACCCCCCGATATGAAAACTTTAGAAAAAAGATTAAGAAACAGGAATACCGAAAACCCCAAATCATTGAAAAAGCGTTTGGAAAAAGCAGCTTTTGAAATGACTTTTGAAAACGAATTTGACATAAGTCTGGTAAATGATAATATTGACAAAGCTGTTAATGACGTATCCAAACATATTCAAAAGTTTTTAGAAAAAAATAAAAAATAGTCAAACCATCAATCATGAACGTTTATCCCCTAAAAAAAACAGGCCTGTTTTTCGGCTCTTTTAACCCAATTCATATAGGCCATCTTATTATTGCCGATTATTTTGTGAAATTCACCGAAATAGATAATATTTGGTTTGTGGTATCCCCTCAAAACCCTTTAAAGCTCAACAAATATTTGCTTAATGACAAAAAAAGGTTAAGACTTGTCAGATTAGCTATAGAAAACAATCCTGCATTTGAAGCAACCGATGTGGAATTTACAATGAAACAGCCATCATACAGTTATAACACTTTAAAGCATTTTATTTCAAAATACCCTGAGAAAGATTTTATTCTTATAATCGGTTCAGATAATCTTGTAGATTTTGATAAATGGAGGAATTATGATGAAATACTTGAGATGATTGATATTTTTGTATATCCCAGGTTAGGCTTTGATAAAAGCAGGTTCCTTGAGCATAAAAAAGTTCATTTAAAATCAGCCCCTATACTTGAGATATCGTCATCGTATATTCGAAAATGTTTTGCCGAAAATAAAGACCCGAAATATCTTCTTCCAAAACCGGTATATGACGAGATAAATGAAAATAACTATTATAAAAAAAACCGGTAATAGTTAAATTTTACCACTTAAGTTTGATTATTCAATAACTTCCGTGGTTTGGCCGGAAGTAAGTACCCTGAAGATATCTTCCAGTGACTGCTCTTCGAGTTTAATTGATAAAATAACAAGCTTTTTGTCAACAGCAAAATTGAAAATTTTGTGGCGCAGATCTTCTTCAGTTACTGAAAAAATTCTATAGACATTTTCCTTTACTTTATTGACTTCTTTAACACCTTCTATTTTTTTTAGTTCATCTTCCTGCACTTCACTGTCAAATTCAACACTGATAATCTTTTTTGCCTGGTTCATTATTTGCAATTCAGGCGTTAATGCATCTGCAATAATTTTACCGTCATTAATAATAATAACGCGGTCGCAGACCGCTTCAACTTCTTGCATGATGTGGGTTGAGAGAATAATTGTTTTTTGCTTCCCCACATTAACGATAAGATTACGAATTTCAATCAATTGGTTTGGATCCAGTCCTGACGTAGGCTCATCAAGGATCAAAACGTCGGGATCATGAATCAGGGCTTGGGCCAACCCGGCTCTTTGCCGGTATCCTTTGGATAAAGCTCTCAGTTTTTTATGTTGCTCCGGGCCTAACCCGGTAATATCAATAATTTCTTCAACTCTTTTATTCAAGTCATTACCTATCTTATGCAGGTTAGCCATGAATTTTAAATACTCTATGACGTACATATCCATATATAATGGATTGTTTTCAGGCAGGTAACCAACTTTCTTTCTGACCTGAAGCGAATTTTCCATCACATCATATCCACAAACCACAGCCTTGCCAGATGTTTGAGGAATAAAGCAAGTAAGTATCTTCATCATTGTCGTTTTTCCGGCACCGTTGGGGCCCAATAATCCGACAACCTCCCCTGCTTTTATATTAAAAGACACATCTTTAAGGGCTTGCTGCTTACCATATAATTTGTAAATGTTTTCTACTTTTACTGACATTGTGATTTTTTTTGTATTTTTCACTAAAATAATATTTATAATTAACGCAAACAAATAGTTTGCATTTTATAATTTTGAAACTTAATTTCAACATTTATATGGAAGGAGTGGTAAAAAAATCAACAGGCAGCTGGTATACAGTATTATATGATAACAATAAGGAGATCCCGTGCAAATTAAGAGGCGTATTTAAAAAAAACAATATTAAAACAACAAACCCAATTGCCGTTGGTGATAAAGTAATATTCAAAATTAATAAAAATGAAGAAAGCGGAGTTATAACAGAGATTTGTGATCGTAAAAACTATGTAATAAGAAAGGCAACGAAACTTTCACGGCAAAAACACATTATAGCTGCAAATATTGATCAGGCCTTGCTTATTGTCACTTTAGCCGAACCTCGAACTTCCACCGGATTTATAGACAGATATTTGGTTACCATAGATGCCTACAGCATTCCGGCGTGTCTGATATTCAACAAGTATGATATATATACGAAAGAACAATTAAGAAATCTTGAAGAGTTAACAGAAATTTATGAACCCCTGGGATATAATTGTTATGCCGTTTCGGCTACTGAAGGTACAAATCTTGATAAATTCAGCCGGCTTCTCAATAATAAAACCTCTTTGTTGTCAGGTTTGTCAGGAACCGGTAAATCAACACTAATCAATGCCATAGAACCATCACTGAATCTAAAGACACGGCCACTTTCAAAAACACATAAAAAAGGTAAGCATACTACCACATTCGCTGAAATGTTTCAGGTCAAAAACAAAGGAAAAATTATAGATACACCGGGAATAAAAGAGTTTGGCCTTATTGATGTTGAATCATGGGAAATATCTCATTACTTCCCCGAAATGAGAAAACTTTTTAATAAATGTAAATTTGATAATTGCACACATGTCCATGAACCCGGTTGCAAAATCATAGAAGAAATAGAAGCAGGTAAAATACACTATTCAAGATATCTCAGTTATCTGAGTATGCTTGAAGAAGAAGACAATAGAAGATAAACAAACAAAAAAATTATGAGAGCATTAATTCAAAAAGTTGAAAAGGCATCAGTTATTATTGAAGGTAAATGCATTGGATCAATAGGCAAAGGGTTACTTATTTTTTTGGGAGTAGAAGAAGCTGACAACTACGATGATATAGATTGGCTGACCGCAAAAATTACAAAACTGCGGATTTTTGATGATGAAAAAGGAGTTATGAATCTTTCTGTTAAAGATATTGACGGAGAAATACTTGTAGTTAGTCAGTTTACATTACATGCCAGCACGAAAAAGGGTAACAGGCCTTCCTATATACGTGCAGCAAAACCAAATACAGCAATCCCATTATATGAAGAATTTGTGAAAAGACTCAAAAACTTTTCAGGCTTACCGGTTAGCTCAGGCGAATTTGGCGCTTATATGAAAGTTCAGCTAATTAATGACGGTCCGGTAACAATATGGATAGATAGTAAAACTAAAGAATAATATTTTCCATAAAATGATTTTTTGTTGGTAATCATGTTTATTTATAACATTTAGTTTAGTTTTGAATGTAAATGCATTGGTTATTTTTTAATTTAAACTTCCATGTATATTATTTAATTTTGAGTTTTTGTTTTAACAAATTAATCTTTTTCAGCACATAAATTAATTTTGGTGTACATGATACTATACCGTTATTCCTTTTTTGACAATAGCAACAATTTTTCAAAAGGTTTTATTAATTTTGCAATCAAATAATCAAAAAAATTGATGAAGCAAATAATATTTACAATAATCGGGTTAATACTCTTTTCTTCCTGCAAAGTTCTTTCACCGGAGCAAATGCTTCGCACCCCCCGGTCGTATGAGTATAGTGATATTAGTGACCTTAAGAAAGTTGAAGAATACCGTATTGCACCCAACGATGAGCTTTTTTTTCAGCTTATGACCAACGATGGTGAAAAGCTGATTGACCCTCTTGACCCATCATCTATGCGCCAAACAAGGCCGGAAGTCAGATATCTTGTTGAATATGACGGAAAAGTGAAGTTGCCGATTTTGGGAAGAATAAATATAGAAGGCAATACAATACGGGAAGCTGAGGAAATGCTGGAAAAAAAGTATTCTGCTTTCTATAACCGTCCCTTCGTTCAGTTGCATGTTACTAATAACAGGGTAATCATTTTCCCCGGAGGACGCGGAGGCTCATCAAAAGTTATTTACCTTGAAAATGCAAATACTACACTTTTTGAAGCATTAGCTATGGCAGGCGGCATTGACGACGGAAAAGCACATAACGTCAAATTAATCCGGGGTGAGCCTGATAAGCCAAAGGTTTATAAATTAGACCTGTCAACTATCGACGGTATTGACAGTGCTAATTTAACTCTACAGGCTAATGATATTATATATGTTGACCCCAGGCACAGAGTACCTGAAAGATTATTGGAAAATATAACTCCATACGCCACCCTCGCAAGTACAATACTTTTGATTTATTCATTGATCAATTAAACAATAATGAACAAAAGAAATTTAAAAAAAATATCTAATATTAATGACGAATTTGATTTAAAGCTTTTTTTATATGTAGCAAAGAAAAATTTATATTTTTTAATTCTCTTTTTATTAATAGCTTTTTTCGCTTCATTCTTATATCTTAGATATACACAGCCCGTTTACCAATCATCGGCAGTATTGCAAATAAACCAGGAAGAGCCGGCCACAAAAGATATCTTCACATCAAGGTCATATTTTGATGACGATATTGCAAGGCAAATTGAGCTTATGCGTTCCCCGGTATTTCTTCAAAGAGCACTGGAAAAACTGCCTTTGGAAATAAGTTATTACTCAAAAGGAAGGTTTCTGAACTTTGAATTGTACAGAAACTCCCCATTTAAAGTTAATAGTGAAGTAAAATGTTCATCTGTTTATGGGAAACCTATTTTTGTTGATTTTTTAAATGATCAAAAAATCATAATATCCTACGAAAATGATAAAAAAACAGAAAAAGAAATCAGGGTAGGTGAAACTATAAATTTTCCCGAAATAGACCTTAACATTGAAATCTTAAATTTCGATGCCATTGATGAACAGCAAAGTTTATTCAGCAGAAATTCGTTTTTTTTTGTGATCAACAACCCCAATGACCTGTTAAGCAGATATTCTGATAAGATAGGTATCAACGCTTTAAGTTCTGCAGCTAAAACAGTACAAATTGAATGTGAAGGAAATAATGCCCGAAAAACTACTGACATTGTTAATGCCATATCTGAAGAGTTTGGCATATATGAGCTTGAAAAGAAAACGGAGAGTGCAAATAACATTCTACGTTTTATTGACTCGCAACTCGACATGGTTTTTAACCAGTTAACCGAATCAGAAATCAAGCTGGAGAATTTTAAAGAGCAGCACCAAATAACCGAAACTGCGTCAACTTCTCTGCCGTCAATACACGACCGGATAAGTAATATAGAAAATCAGGTAATGACTCTTGATATGGAAAAAACCATTTACAAAGAAATTAAAAATAATTTAGAGCAAGAAGATCAAACTGATATATATAATCTGGTTGCAATCCTTTCGGGCAGTGAATTTAAAGGCAATATCTCGGGTATGCTTTCAAACCTGCAAGATTTATTGATCGAAAGAGAGAAATTATTATATGAAGTTACGCCAAGTAGCCGCCAAATAGAATCTCTTGATCACCAAATAGAAATACAGAAAAATATAATAATTGAAAGCATTGGCTCCTTAAAAAATAATATCCGATCAAAAAGGGCTGAGTTAAGAAAAAAAATTGATCAGTATGAACAGCTTATATTTGATCAGGAAGTTGAATATAGCATGTTGGAATACAGCAGGCTTCAAAGAGTGCATTCTGTAAATGAGCGCTTCTATAATCAACTGGTTGAAAAAAAAGCAGAGCATTCTATTTCAAAAGCAAGTTTTGTATCACAAAGCGTTATTCTTGAAAAAGCTCAAACACCAAAAAATCCTGTTTCACCAAAACCCGAAAATGTTTACCTGGGCAGCTTTTTGGCAGCTTTTTTTCTTGGCATTGGCGTAATAATGCTTAGATACCTGTTTTATAATGAAATTTCGTCCCTAGAAGATATTTCAAAATATACTAATGCATCTGTTTTGGGCTCCATACCCAAATATAAAAATGAAATACCATCAAATCAGCTTTTGGTTCTGAAAAAACCAAAATCACTGATATCCGAAACATTACGTTCTATTAGAACCAACTTGCAATTTATAACCAATGAACCGGGCAGCAAGCTTATAGCAGTTACTTCAACCATATCAGGAGAAGGAAAAACCTTTTTTTCGATGAACCTTGGAGGAATACTGGCATATAGCAACATGAAAGTTATTGTTATTGACCTTGATATGAGAAAACCGAAAATACATCAGGGTTTTGAAGTTGAAAATTTGAAAGGTATAAGCACAATTTTGTCAGGTATTGATGATGTAAGTAGGTGTATAAATTCATCAAAAGTTGATAACCTGGATTTCATTACCGCAGGACCGGTGCCTCCAAACCCATCAGAGCTTATACTAAATAATAATATGGAAAACATGATAGAGTGGTTGAAAAATAATTATGACTATATCATTATAGACACACCACCGCTAGGAATTGTTACTGATGGGATGAAGTGCTTATTAATGGCTGATTATCCGGTTTACCTGTTCAGAGCTAATTATTCGAAAAGAGCGTTTATCCATAACTTAAACAGATTGATCTTTGACAACAAAATATCACGCTTATCAATTGTTTTGAATTCCGTTGACTACGAATTTTCAAATTATGGTTATGGGAAAATTTATTCAGACGGAATCTACAAACAGTTAGGTTATAAATATGGCTATTATGAGGATAGCGATGATTTCAAACCGAAAAAAACAAAAAGATTTTTTAATAATTTAAAAAAACCATTTAATTTTTTCAAATGAAACCCTCATAAACCTATAATGATAATTAATGGGTAACGAGTTGTGAGTTGTGAATGATATGTGATAAAGTTCATTATAAAAGTTTATTTGTTGATTCGTGATGGGTCAATTTAGTAAAAACCTGTTACCGGTTATCCGTTTAGCGCGCGACAGCGTAATCCCGATTTTTCGGTAATACACGTCACTAAAAATTTAAATATCTGAACATTAAAGTGTAATGTAAATAATTGTAATTATAAAACAGATTATTAAACTAAGTTTGCTTAGATGAAATGAAAATTACTCATACACCCATACAAGATCTGCATATAATAGAACCCAAAGTTTTTGATGATGAAAGGGGTTGTTTTTTCGAATCGTGGAATAAAGAAAAATTAGCCGAACAAGGGTTTATTTGGGATTTTGTGCAGGATAACCAGTCATGCTCAAAAAAAAATGTCCTTCGTGGATTGCATTTCCAAATTCCCCCTTATGAACAAGGTAAACTTGTACGGGTTGTTAAGGGAGAAGCCCTTGACGTTGCCGTAGACCTGAGAAAAAACAGTGATACATTCGGCAATCATTTTAAGTTGATTCTCAATGAGGCCAACAAAAAAATGTTATGGATACCCCCCGGTTTTGCACATGGATTTCTTGCAATGGAAAACAATACAATTGTCTTTTATAAATGCACAAAGAAATACAACAAAGAATCCGAAAGAAGTATCTTATGGAACGACCAGCATTTAAGTATCGATTGGGGCATAAATAACCCCATTATCTCTCCAAAAGACTTAAAAGCACCTTTATTTAAAAACCTGCAAAGCCCCTTTTAATTGTTAAAACTAATTTCCATAAGCGCTTATGTATAATGACCTTAAAACAGTATTAAAAAAAATATTACCGAAAAAAATTCTGTTCAGATTAGAACCATATTTAAGGCCAATCTATTATTTGTTTTTTAAAGGAAAAAAGTTTCAATGTAATATATGCAAAAAAAAACTTCGTAAATTTATTTCACTAAATAATAATGACAGTTTATGCCCCTATTGCGGCAGCATATCCCGAAGTCGCAGATTATGGGATTTGCTGAATTCTGAATTTATTAAAGCAAATATCTCAGTTTTAGATTTCTCACCTCATAGAACCATTTATCGAAATTTAAAAAAAAATAATTCAATATCGTACACCGGAACTGATTTATCAGGTGACTTTATTTCAGACATAAAACTTGACATTACAAACATAGATGCTAAAGCAGAAACTTATGATCTCATAATTTGTTACCATATACTTGAGCATATTGAAGATGATGTCAAAGCCATGAATGAATTAAACAGAATATTAAAAAAAGATGGTATTTGTATAATTCAAACTCCTTTTAAAGAAGGCGAAACATACGAAAACCCATTAATAAAAACAGATAAAGAAAGGATAAAACATTTTGGTCAAAAAGATCATGTTAGAATATACTCTGTTAAAGGATTAAAAGAAAGATTGGCAAAATGCGGATTTAAAGCCGAAATATTAAATTTTGAAGAAAATGATAATAATAAATTTGGCTTTAAGAAAAACGAAACTATTTTGATTTGCACAAAATAATATGTTAAAATGAAACCCTCATCTTGTAAGGTTGAAAAAAAGAGTATGAAAGTTAGCGTCAGCGATCTTAAGACATAATGGTGACGGGTAACGGGTGACGGGTGACGAGTGACGGGTGACGGGTGACGGGTCAGGGTAAAGAAATGACTTGTCCTGAAATAAGTTTACAGAAAAAGTAAAATTAAATCAGGACTATGAAAAGAAAAGTAAATCACTACACGGACGAGTTTAAATTGCGAGCTATTCAAGATTATGTTAATTCAGA
>PUKZ01000036.1 GCA_003550725.1 Bacteroidales bacterium
ATATCCAGTCAGTAGCTTGTGTAAATGGCGCTTTCGTAGGTCAAACCTGTTTTGCTGAATACTGGATGCGTGCTACTCACAATGGCGAACCCACAGGAGCGGTTGGCATAATGGCAGCTACCATTAACCAGCCATGGCAGCCGCCAATGTGCGGGCAAGATGAAATGGTAAGTATCAAAGCTGAAGCAAGCATTGAGCATGGCCCTACCATTAAAAGAACCTATGGCGGGGTATCTATAAACGGCAGCATGTTTATGATCCCTCAATACGGCAGCACCGGAATCAACACCCATGAAACATGGATACTTTTTGGTGATCCGTCATTGATGGTTAGAACAGATGTGCCAACACCTTTTTCAGCAGATTATCCAACTGAGATTATGCTGCAATGGGATTATATCACGGTTACATCTGTCGATGATGGCGCTACAGTTGCTCTAACCAGGGTGAATAATGATGATGAAGTTGAAATAATCGGCACTGCGATCGCTCAAGATGGCACTGCCGAAGTACCCATTGAAAAAGAATTGGATGTTGGAGAGGTATTAACCCTGGCTATGACCGGTTTTAATAAAACAACTTATATCAATGATGAAATTCTTGTTATTGTTGACGGACCATATGCTAATTTTACTGCCGATCCAACCACAATACTTCTTGGCGAAACAGTTACTTTTACCGATGCATCTGGTGGTGGCGAGTTTTCTACCTGGGAGTGGGACTTTGGAGATGGTGCTGACCCGGCTACTGCCACAGGCCAAGGCCCTCACGAAGTTCAATATAATACCCCGGGGCAAAAAACCGTTAGCTTGCTGGTTGATGGAGAATATGAAAACATAAAAGAAGACTATATAACAGTACATGACTTTTTTACACTTACAATAAGTACTGAAGGAAATGGCCTGGTAGAAGTTGATGGTGAAGAATATACCGAGCCAATGGAACTGGCTGAAAATTCAACAGTCACTCTTGAAGGTGTTCCAGGAAATCTATGGCGATTCGATGAATGGACAGGTGATCTCACAGGAACTGATAATCCTACAAACTTGCTAATAGATGGAGATAAAAATATAACAGCCGTCTTTGCTGAAGCTCCTCTTTTCTATGAATGCTTTACCGGCATATCGGAAGGTCAAATACCCGAGGGATGGGAAAGAGATATTGATAATTACGGAGTAAATAACTCCAGTGATGCTGGCGGCGAAGCACCCGAAATGCGCCTTTACTTTAGCCCAAGTTCAGAAGGTGAATTTTATCTAACCACACCCGAAATAAACACAGTATATATGGAAACATTAGAGTTTTCATTCAAAAATTATCTAAACGACTTTAGTGGCGGTGGTTATACCCTCAGAGTCGTTTCTATTGTTGATGATGAAGAGTATATAATATGGGAAGAAAGCCCGACAGGTAACATGCCGGCAGAAGAGTTCGAGTTTATACTATCAGCAGACGATCATGGCGTTGGTGCAGAAAACTTCCAGCTTGCATGGGTGTTTGATGGTGATACATGGGATATTAATAATTGGAACTTCGACGATATTTTTCTGGATGTAGATACATATGAGTTTCTTTACACCGTAACATTTGAAATTGAAGATGAAGACGGTAACCCCATCGACGATGCAATTGTTACTTTCAACTACGTTCAAAATGAACCGGGTGACTACGTATTTGAAGTACCACCAGAAGGCAATTACGACTACAAAGTCGAAAAAGAAGGATACGAAACTGTAGAAGGCGATGTTTTTGTAGATGATGATATGACAATAGAAATAACCATGGAAGTCGAAACCTTCAATCTTACACTTAATAGTAACCCCGAAGAAGGAGGTGATGTTGAAGGTGAAGGTGAATATTACTATAATCAAGAAGTAACTATTATTGCTATTGCCAATGATGGATGGGGTTTTGTCAACTGGACTTGTGAAGATGGCGAAGAAATAAGCGACAAAGCTGAATTTGAATACACTATGCCTGCCGAAGATATCTCTCTTACAGCCAACTTTGAAGAAGCACACTTTCTTACACTTTCATCAGAACCCGAAGAAGGTGGTACAGTTGACGGTGAAGGCTGGTACATTGAAGGTAAAAAAGTGGAAATTCATGCACATGCTGAAGAAAACTGGGGATTCGAAAATTGGACGGGAGATACACAATATGTTGATGATCCTGATTCAAAAACAACGATTGTAACCATGCCGGCTGAAGATATAAATCTTACTGCCAACTTTATAGATGCGACATCAATCATGGATCCTGAAAAAACTGAGCTGTCAGTATTCCCCAACCCGGCAAGAGATAAATTTTATATTGAATCTGACGAAACAATCAAAGAAATCAGATTGATTGACATCAGCGGACAGATCATTAAAAATATCGCCGTAGATGCAAAATATGTTGAAATTAATGTAAGAAATCTCAATGCGGGTGTTTACTTTATACAAATACATACTGACAGAAGCCTTGTTAATAAACGTGTTCAAATAGCAAACTAATAAAACCCCAATAAAACTTTATATTATAAAATATTTGAGTTTTTTTGGATAATATGTTAATAATTTTATTTCGATTTACCCAACAAGTTTAAATACTATAATAGGCCGAAAAAAGGGAAAACGCAATCAGTTTTCCCTTTTTTATTTTAATTCTGCAACTAAAAAAATCAAAATATTTTCAATACCTGAACAAAAAACAAAACATCCTGCCAAAAAAAAATTTAACCCTACGAAAAGACAATATTTCCATATTAAGAATTAATTAATAACAAAAAGTAGATAAAATATGGTCTATTACTATGTTTTATGTTAAAATTATTTAAATCTACCCCGGAGAAAAAAAAATTACCTTTGTTTTTGTTAATGTTTTTTTAATAAAAAAGAAGGTCTTTTCTATTAAAAACAATTATAATTCAACAATATAAAAGTCTAGTTACTAATCAAAATTTTATTATTTTATGAAGCGAAGTATTTATTTTATTATTTTTTTTATGGTGGGAATTATTTTCCCGGCTAATTCATCAGGCAATTGGGTGGGAATTAATCAATCCGGGCCGGTTCCGGCAGATGTAAACCTTGTTCAAAGCAACATTGAAGAATCCCGGTTAGAGTTCTCGCTAAATGGTTACAATGAAACATTTTTAGAAACCCCAAGGGGAAAAGAAAAGATGATAAGTGTTGAAGAAGGTGTACAAATAATGGAAAAAGGCAAGCCGGATATGGCAAAACTGG
>PUKZ01000023.1 GCA_003550725.1 Bacteroidales bacterium
ACGATAGAAGTCAAAGAATGCAAGGAGGGGGGTTAGACGATGTACAGAGTTGTAGCAGAAGGATTGGTGCCCGTAAAAGCTACGGATTCCGGTGAGGCCGTTGTTGACGCCAGGGAATTGCACCAAGGACTGGGTGTCGGGAAGGACTACACAACGTGGATCAAAGATCGAATTGGAAAGTACGGGTTTGTTGAGAACCAAGACTATATGGTTTTCACCAATTCTGGGGAAAACCTCTTGGGCGGTCGACCGAGAACCGAATACATCCTCAAACTCGATGTAGCGAAAGAGCTTGCTATGGTTGAGAACAACGAACAGGGTCGGAATGTGCGGAGATTTTTCATTGAAGTGGAGAAGCGGTATCGGCAGCAACAGAGCCCACCCATCGACGAGACCAAGAGGGTGCGGGCCGAGGCTATGCTCCGCAATGCCAGAGTGCGGGAAGCCAAGGCCCTGGAAGATCTGGCTACCAAGTTCCGAGACATTCTGAATCCTGATGCTATCCATTCGCTAATTGCATACTCGGCTAACGCCATCACTGGCAAACAGATTCTAGCCTTACCCGAGATTGAGAAGACGTACACAGCATCGGAGATTGCCCAGGAACTGGGTGTCAGCGCTAACAAAGTCGGCCGAGTGGCTAATCAGCATGGTTTGAAAACTGACGCTTTCGGAGTTCAGGTGTTGGACAAGTCGCCGTACAGCAGTAAGCAAGTGCCTAGCTTTCGGTATAACGAAGCTGGTCGACAGGCCCTCAAGGATCTTTTTGGGGATCTGGTCTAGAGCCAAACAACCGGGTTAAGGCTGGCGTTATTACGGAGACATTCTTCTATTAGAGCGTTAGCCGTATCCTGGACTATCACAAATCGTTTAGATAGGAGGAGAATCCATGGATATAAGAGTCATGATTGAATGGCCAGAGTTGGTTGCTGTTGTGAGGGAGCATTTGGCGTCTGGAAGAGCCGCACCGCAGTGTGCAGAAAAAGCTTCCTCTGTGGGTGAGAGTGTTACCGAAAAGGATGCTCAGAGAGAAGCAGATGCGCCGCAGGAACGCGGGACCAAAGAGGACAAGCCAGCGCCGGATCCTACACCAACCCCCGCTGAACAGACAGTATCGCTAGAACAAGTCCGAGCCAAGTTGGCTGCGCTCTCTCAAGCGGGGAAGCAGGAATCGGTCAAATCGCTCATCACTGAGTTTGGTGGCAGGAAGCTAAGTGATGTCCCCATGGACAAGTATCCGGAGCTTCTGGCTAAAGCGGAGGAGTTGGCATGACAGAACATGCGTTGCTATCCGCATCCGGTGCACATCGCTGGATGGTGTGCACCAGGGCCCCAAGGCTCGAGGAATCCGTCGAGGAAGATCCATCGGTCTATGCAGCGGAGGGTACGCTCGCCCATGGGCTAGCAGAGATCAAGATTGCTCTCGAGCTAGGGATGCTCACCAAACGCTCCTTTAACCAGCAGGTCAAGCAAATCCGCCAAGATGCTCTCTATACCCAAGAAATGGACAAAGCCACGGATCTTCACAGAGATCTCGTCGTGGAGCGCTATAACGCAGCCAAGGCAGAAACCAAAGACGCAGCGATCTACTTGGAACAAAAGCTCGATTACAGCCCATGGGTGCCACAAGGCTTTGGTACAGCGGATACAACATTGCTTGGGGAGCGCACCATGGAGATCATCGATCTCAAGTATGGTATGGGCATCGCTATATCTGCCTGCGAAAACACACAAATGAAGTTGTACGGGTTAGGGGCCATCAATCAGTTTGGAGTACTCTACGATCTCGACACCGTTATCTTGACCATCAGCCAACCTCGTCTGGACAGTGTTTCGTCGTACGAAATGACTGTCGACGAACTGCTGCAGTGGGGAGACACCGTAGTCAAGCCCAAAGCAGAACTGGCCTTTCGGGGTGAAGGAGATTTCCTCCCTGGGGAGCACTGCCGGTTCTGTAAGGTCAAAGCGACCTGCCGAGCCAGAGCGGAAGAGAACACCCAACTCGTTGCTTTGGACTTTAAAGACCCGCCGTTGCTTACAGACGAAGAAGTGGTGAAAGTGCTAAGCACCATCGATCAACTGGTGACCTGGGCGAATGACGTCCGAGACTATGCTCTGCAAAGGGCCGTTAATGAAGACAAGCAGTGGCCAGGGATGAAGCTAGTGGAAGGTCGGGGGTCTAGAAAGTACACCGATGAGGGGGCGGTGACTGCAGCCCTCCAAGCAGCTGGCATCGACGATGGTGTGATCTTCAAACGCAGCCTCAATCCCATTACCAATCTAGAGCGAGCCTTAGGCAAGAAGGAGTTTCAGGCCATTGTGGGTCCGCTAGTGCAAAAGGCACCAGGCAAACCGAAACTCGTCGTCGAGGGCGATAGTCGTCCTGCCATCGAGGGAACTGCGGCGGACTTTGACTAGATAGGAGGTGATAGGCGTGAGGGAAACACCGGGGTTAGAGTACCCCTTTGACAGGGTTGCCCCGACACACTTGTGTGACCAATGCGGCGCTATGGCTAAGGTTAACATGCACATGGAACAAGGGGAAATCATCGACTTTTTCTACGAGTGCGAATGCGGAAACATCATCGAAGGAGAGGATGCTTAATGAACAATCAACCTAAATTATTCGAATCCGGCGTCAAAGTCAGGACTGGGGAGGGTCGACTGAGCTACGCACACCTGTTCGAGCCTCATGCAGTGCGGGAGGACCAGAGACCATCCTACAACACGGCGCTACTCATCCCGAAGAGCGACACCGAGACGTTAGCCATCATCCGGCAAGCCATCGAGAATGCTCAGGAGCAGGGATTAGAGCGGAAAGGCGGGAAAAAGGCCGCCGTTTCCCACCCGAAGTTCCACAACCCTCTGCGAGACGGTGATGCGGAACGTCCGGATGATGAAGCCTACGAGGGCATGCACTTTGTGAACGCAAAAAGCTACACCTCCCCACCGGCACTCCTGAACGCGAAGAAAGAGCGGATCGTCGATGAAACAGAAATCTACTCCGGCTGCTGGGGCCACGCTGTTATCCAGTTTTTTGCATTCGATGTATCGGGCAATCGAGGCATTGGCTGCGGGATTAACGGCTTCATGAAGACCAAGGATGATGAGCCTCTAGCGGGAGCTGGCAACGCAGCTCATGACTTCGATGGCGATGATGATGATTTCTTAAACTAACCTGCAACACAGACACGGCAGGCGGGGCAAGGCGTG
>PUKZ01000052.1 GCA_003550725.1 Bacteroidales bacterium
ATTATCTATCAATACCTCTTCGAGTGTAGCAGGCATGTCATTATCCGGGAAAGACATGATTTCTGTCCATGTACTGCCCCCATCTCCGCTTGTTTCGACTGTTAGCGTGTATCCACCTTCATAATCATCTATAAGATGCTTGAATTCCAAAGCAATCAGGTCAAAATCGCTTGTATTAATATTAGGGGTTATTAATCTCTGAACAGCAACTGTTGAGGGTTCATAATGAAATTGTGCTTCCGGCGCTTCCCCACCTGCGAGATTGGTGTTGCTTTGCTGCCAGTTGATTTGACCTGAAGTGGATGTGACTTCCCAGCCTTCCGGCAACCAGTCATCAAAGCTTTCATCGACAAAGTACTCATCAATGACATAAGCAGTTATTTCAATTTCAAAACTGTCAAAACTGTCATATCCTTCCTTTGTTTCAACTTCCAGGTCGAATGAGGCATGATAGTTATCCGGGGTAGCCAGGGAAGAAGATGTCTTAAAGCCGAATTCAATTTCTTCACCGGGTTCAACGTTATTATGAGTGGTTTGTCCGGGAGGATGTATGGTTATATATTCGCTTGAGGTAAGTAACTGTGCATCAAGGTCATAAATAGTTTCCTCTCCTTTATTTTTATAGGTCGCAATTATTTCAACCGTTTCGCCCGGTTCGAAATAGCCATTATCATTCCCATATGTGGAGTCGTCGAAGTATGCTTCCATAAAAACCAGTGGACCTGCAATTTTAAAAGTATGCGGGTCATAAGGCCCTATATAGGGATGGTTTTCACTTCTGCCCGATTCATCTGCAGCTTTTATGTAGTAAGATACTTCAGAGTTAATTTCCTGTTGAGGAATATAGGCACTATACCAATGATCTTCTTTATGCTCCATAACCTCATATAAAAACTCACCTTCATCTACGCTGTAATATACCCTGAGAGAATCGTCATACAATGGTTCTTCGCTCATTGGTATTATTTGTGCCTTAATTTCATAGTCAATATTATGCTGTTGATCTTCTATGACAGGTTCGTGGTGAACATATAACATTTCCCTGTCAGCTATTTCTTTAACCCTGCAATGAAGGGCATCGGTCGAATACCAAAGGTTATAGTATATACCATGAACTTCATAGCCAGGCATTGCTTCCTCAAATGCTTCGATAGCATCATCATCCCATTGACTACCCGTAATTGGAACAAATACTCTGTTATTTAATATCAATGAATTGGTATAAGGCTCATTATTGGGAGTATAAACCCGGTAAACCTCGAATGGCTTGCCGTATGATGAAATTTGGGATTCAAAATATTCTACTGCTTCTTCGGCATGATTATAATATGGGTGGTCAGGCGCAACTTCCCTGATCATTATTTTATCAGGTGCTAAAAACTTACCCCAGGTATCAATATGGCTAAGCCCTCCGTGTATGTTTGGCACTACGTGATAATCATCTATACCTAAATACAAGTTCATAATACTATCAACTTCAGCAGGAGTAAAATTGGCTGAATTGACCGAATAAGCTGCCTTTGTTGAAGCCGCGACTCCCATACCGTCAGACATATAATCGCCTCCTGTATGAACCAGCCCCATATGGAAATAATTAATATCATTCTCGTCGGCAAAAATACCGGGTATAGCATTATCAAGAGGTCGAGGCCTGTCATATTCAAAGTCAACTATACCCATTTCGTTGTTGCCATCAAAAGCAAACCAGGGGCCATAATCTCTTGTCCAGATGGAGTTTGTGGGGGCAATTATAAAACTGCAGTTATCCATATTTACATTATTGTTCTGATAGTGACTTATGGCCTGATTCTTAACATTTTCATTTTCAACTATAGATACTACTTCAACCTCTTCAGACATTAAAGCTACCAGTGATACAGGTATTCCTAAAGGATAGCGTATCAAAGCCCCGCTCATAGGTTCAAATTCTGCAATACTTCTGGCTGGTTGTGAAGGGGGCTCTGTAGGATCCCTGTCAAAATCAATCTCATGAAGCCGCAGCTTTTCATCTTCGGTAAGATGTTTTGGTAAAAACCCATCTATGTATGGTTCCTGAGCTGGTAAAATGTGTGTCGAAAATATTATAAAAAACGATAGTAATAATTTTTTCATCCTGTAATAATTTGTTTTTAATTAATTTAATTCGTGTTATTTATTTTAAAACCGGGAAACACCCAGTTATGACCATTTTCCTTGCCACGTGAAGTCTTTAACAATACTTCCGGAATGCGGGATAGCTGTGTAAACGATTTTCTTATGCAATTTTTATCTTTTTTGTATGCTTAAGTTTAATATTGATAATTATTGGCGAATATTATGAATTATAATTATGTTATGCAAAAATTAAAAACAATTTTCAAAATGTATATTGAACTTTTTTCAATATATGTGTGGTTTTTTCATTTTTCAGCTCATTGTGCGGGGTTTTGCCAAAACCAAATATTGCCGAAGTATTTATTCCCTTAGAGATTATCCCTTGATTCCGGCTTAAAGCAAAATATGCGTTGTAGATCAGCGCCATACCATTCAGCAGAAAGAGCCTTTTTTCCTATGACATAATATGTGTTTTTTTGGCAAAACTGCCAGTAATTTTTTATTTGTTGTTTTGTTATAAAAGCAATGGTTGCAATTTTACATGATAAAATAAGTGAAAATTATTGAAGATTCCAATTATTGTTTGGATAATTTTTAAGCCGCCACTTTAACGTATTATCTGGACACGTTCAGTGACCAGACGTTTGTGGGTGTGAATTTGTATAAAGTAAATTCCGGAACGCATTTTATTTACGTCAATTTTGACATTGAAATCATCAACAACAGTATTTTTGATAACCTGTCCGCTGATGTCTATCAGTCTGATATGTATTATCTTTTCATTTGACTTAACATAAAACTTGTCTCGTGCAGGATTGGGGAATATTGATATATCAGCTAAAGTAATGTCTTGTATTCCTGTGGTTTTTTTAAACTCAACAGTAACATGCAGGTTACTATCCAGACCTTCGATCATTAGTTCCTCTTCTTCGTAATCAGCAATAGCATTGTCATTGACAGTCCATTCATAGACTTTGTAACCATCATCAGGAATTGCTATAAAAATTATATCCCTTCCTTCTTCTATCAAGTCTGCTGAATTTATTTCTTTGTCTTGAACATAAGCAGTTAATTCGCCGTTTTGACCTTCAACGTTAAAAGCAACTTCATATATATTTG
>PUKZ01000140.1 GCA_003550725.1 Bacteroidales bacterium
CTCCGTTGTTAATTTTTCATAGAAAGTTTAATGCTGTTCTGGCTCCCTTTTTCTATAATCCTGTCGTTGACAGGGGCTTCAATTTGCTTCCGGTCGTCTATCTCATTTCTTTCAAAGAACTGTCAATAATTTTACCGCAAACCTTTTATTTTAAATCCCTTTGTTTGCGGTTTGCAAAGGTAAGAACTTTTTTCAAAATAAAAATAAAAAAAATAATTTTTTTACTAAATATTAATCCTCATGCTTCATAAATAAAGCATGTTGTATTAAAGACTAAAATCCGGTTTATTTGAATGCTGTTTCAAGTAAAGCGTCACCTTCTAAACTAAGTCTATTAAAATAATCAGGCACTTCTTTGCCACTCAATTGGTCAACGTATAGTTTTGCAAGGTATTGCCCAAGCATGTAGCCCTGCCCTCTAAGCCCAAGAAATAAACCTTTCTCAGTATCAATAATCATTCGGGGTTCTATATAGTAACCTGCCCACAATGCCTGAAAACCAACAGATGACAACTGTGGTATCCAATCTACAAAAATTTCAGAAACAATTTCTGCAAAATCTTTAGAATTGATTTTCAGATCTTTATCAGTCTCTGTAGGCTCAACGAAAGGAGAAGCACATCCAATGACCTGGCCTGTATCTCCTAACTGTTGGCCATAAACAGCTGTAAAACCTTTGTATTTTCTTCGATCAATTACCATGTTCAATGGCTGCCCGTCCAATCCAAGCATAGGAAGTCGCCTTGTTATAAAAGCTTGATGTTTTACTGAAAACAAACCGGTTTCAATACCAAGCATACGAGCAAATTTTTCACCTTTATCACCCAAAGCATTTATAAAAACCGGGGTATGATATTCAATATATTCTCCTTCACGGGTTTTTAAAATGATCCTGTATATATCATTTACTTTGTCAACATCTATTAGTTCAGTATTTTCAAGCAAAGAGCCGCCATTTTCCAATCCGATTTGCCGTAATGATTCTATTACTTTACCTGGCGTTGATTGCCAGCAGTCTTCAGCTTTTAAGGCAGCTATATAATTTTTATTATCTCTATTGAAAAAAGGGGAAATCTCTTTTTGAAATTCGTCCGGGAAGACCATCTTTGCATTTTGCCATTTCATAGATTCCTCAAGAGTATTAAATGTTTCTTCGTCGTGTGCAAAAGTAATATAGTTAATTCTTCTGAAGTCAATATTTTTGTATTGCTGCAATTGTTCAAAAAGTTCGAGGTTATAGCGAGCAATTTCAGTGAGCTCAGGCAAACTAAAAGTAGAACGGCCTCCGGCAATATTTCTCCAGGATGAACCGAAACCGTAATTTGTCATTACCGGGTTATACCCTTCTTCTGCGAGAAATCTAAACAGAGAGCTACCCCCAATACCGCCTCCGGCAACAAATGCCTTTGTTTCAAAAACTTTGCGAGTATTTTTTGCAGTATCGGTAAGAACTTTCTCACGTTTCATAGCAGGATATAGCTCACCAAGCAAAAGCTGATTTGCCAAAGGTGCACGAGGTGTCGATGTGCCGGTTAACTGTATTCCCAGAGCTTTCAGCTCGAGTTGCAGCCTTTTTATACAGCGTGTACCACGACAAGAACCCATTCCCATATGAGTGTTATGCTTAATCTCTTCTACCGATATAAACTTACGATCTCCAATGAGTCTGAGAACTTCATCCATCCTTATGTCTTCACAATGACACATATACACCTGGGATTCCTGTTTGTTTTTTTGCTTTTTTAATTCAAGTTTTTCCGGGTATTCTTCCTTGATGATAAAGCCCCTTACATTAAATTTATCATCTTCAGTGATATTATCTGCTTTAATTCTCACTACATGTGTCAAATTCTTTTTTCGTAAAACTTTTTGAATAACACCATCACCAATAACATTAGCATTGTTATCAACAAGAAACACATCTTTATTTTCTTCTACATCAAATTCAACGGGAAGGAAAAAAATGTTATTTTTGATATTATATCCAAATATTGCAAGCCCCGGGCATTGATATACGCACTCCATGCATCCGACACATTTATCATGATCAATTTCAACGGCAGTACTGGTAGAGGATTTGGTTATTGCGCCATACCGGCAGGCAAAAACACATGGGTTACATGCGAATCCATGCAAACAATCAACTATAACAAAAGGTTTTTCCAACCTGTCTTTACCGGGTAATATTGGTTTGTCAAGAATTTTTACAGGATGCTGCTGAGAATCAATATAGTCTTTTGATAAAGTGAGGTAATCATCGTAATTATATTTCTTTTGTATGTTTTCAAGTATTTCGTATGCCACTTGCTTTCCCCTGAGTACTGCACTGGTTCCTTCACCGATCCTGATAGCATCACCGGCACCGTAGCAGTTACGTCCAAACATTTCCCGTCCTTTTATTAGCAAAGAGTCATCAGGTACAAGCCCGGTACATATATTAATAACATCAATATTGTCTATTATTTTTTCTGTGCCGCTAATAGGCTTAAAGTTTTCCGCTTCGGCTATCAGGGCTCCTCTAATTCCATTTCCACTTTTGTTGGGCAATGCTTCAAGAATCATATGCGAAAGCATAACCGGGATGCCTAAGCGGCGTACTCTGTTTGCCTGAACCGGAAAACCGCCTTCATTTGGCATTGCTTCAATGATAGCCTTAACTTTTGCCCCTGCCTGTGTAAGCTGGTAACTGGTTAAATAACCTATATTGCCTGCTCCTACTGTAAGTACATTTTGTCCAAGCAAGGTTAATTCTATGTTCATCATTTTCTGTACTACCGCAGCAGTATATACTCCCGGTAGATCATCGTTTTTAAAAGACGGCATAAAAGGAATTGCTCCTGATGCAACTACAAAATGGGAACAATCTATATAAAAAACCTCATCACTACGAATATCTTTAACGGCTACACGGTTTCCTTCAAAAACATCCCATACGGTACAGTTTAACATAATACCTGAATGATCATCTCCTGCAAGAGTTTTGGCAATTTCAAACCCCCTCATCCCTCCATATTTTTTTTCTTTTTCGAAAAAGAAAAACTGGTGAGTTTGCATATTGAATTGGCCACCGATTTGCGAATTATTATCAACAACAATATTACTTACGTTGTGCTCATTAAGAACCTCACGTGCTGCCAAACCGGCAGGCCCTGCCCCAATAATTACTACCTCAGTCTTATATATTTTAACTCCCTCTTTTTTGACATAAATCGATTTTTCGGGCACATATTCCCTGGGTATTCTTTTTACTTGCTTAACGTTATCACAATAGGTGATACATACACGCCTTACCACACCGTCTACAAGCATTTCACATGCTCCACATTTGCCAATTCCACACTCAAGACTCCTGCTACGTTTTTCGAGACTATAAGTATGAACAGGGAAACCCGCCTGGTGCAAAGCAGCTGCAATTGTAAAACCCTTCTCTCCTTTTACTTCTACTCCTTCAAAATTAAATTTGGTTAACCTTTCTTCTGGTATGGGAATGATCGGGTGAGTGGATAATTTATGCATAATCCGGTTTATTTTTTAGGAATCCGTTTAATTACTAACAATATTAAAATTCATTTGTTTAATTAAATTTAGGGCAAAGGTAGGTTTTTTTAATAAAACCATTTAATGTTTTAAAATAGTGTTTTTGTAATTTAAATCTAAAAACACTGATTTTTTTCTGTGAAATTTATTAAGCTTATATGATGTGGTTTTTTACAAAGCATTTTTAATTAAAAATAAGGGCTTTATAAAATGATCTAATTACAGTGCTTTTTTAAAAAAGCTAAGTCACAACAATTATTTAAGAAGTCATTTAATAAAGCAATTCGATAAAAATTTGCACCGTCAGTTAGCTAATAGGGTTGTTAAATTGACAAAGATTAAAAATTTACCTTACCATCATTTGTCGCCAATGCTTAAATTTACAACCAGTAATTTTGATAAGGCGAAAACAGTTGATGAAACATATAATAATATATATAATTGGGTTTTTATGATCAATTGATTAATTACGGCAAAAAACCATGCCATATCACCCCAACCCTTTAGGGAGGAAAGAATTTTTACAAGAAAAATAAATTTATTATATTTGAACTAATATAAACTATGTTACACAAAACAAAACAGATATGTTAAAAAAACATTTTTTTATCGGATCAATTTTTTTATTATTAATTATATTGGGCGGTATATTTAGCCTGGCTACCCAATGCGCAACTCCAGACAATTCTAAAGAAAACGAAAGAAATTTTAACTTTAAAACAAAAGAAACTATGCAATTGCCCGATCCTGTTAAAGATGGTGATATGAGTCTTGAAAAAACTTTAACTTTAAGAAGATCCAAAAGAAGTTATACTGATGAGCCATTAACTATTGAGCAAATCAGCCAGCTTCTGTGGTCGGCTCAAGGTGTTACAAGTGAACGGGGTTTCCGTACAGCCCCCACTGCTGGTGGCACATTACCACTGGAGATGTTTTTTGTAGTCAATAACGTTGATGATTTAAAGCAGGGTATTTATCAATATCATCCTGATGATCACTCTATTTCGCTTATAAGAGAAGGATATTATTCTGATGATTTAACACGGGCATGTATGGGTCAATCAATGGTTAGAGATGCCAGTGTAAATTTTATATTTGGTGCAGTTTATGAGCGTACCACAAGCCGTTATGGAGAGAGAGGATACAGATATGTATACAATGAAATTGGCCATGCATCACAAAACTTACACCTTCAAGCAGCATCATTAGATCTTGGTACTGTGGTAATAGGTGCGTATGATGATGATGAAGTTGAAAGAATTTTAGATCTGGATCCTGAAATAAATATTTTATATATTATGCCGGTAGGTAATATTAACTAAAAAACTGGAAGATCAAGTTTGAAAGCATAATGTAAATAATTGTAAATTACAGTGGCATACTGATTCCTGTGGATAATGATAAGCCAAATGGGAAAACATTATATTCTTTACCTTGCGTCATTGAGGTAACAAACATATTAGCAGTCGGCTCGAGATGAAAATTAATATTGTTCGACACGGGTACTAAAAAAGCAACTCCGCCGGAAACGCTCACGTTCCAGTTTCTTACTAAAGCAGTTTTCCCGATGGAGTTTCTTATGCCATCTTGTTTTAAAACAACGCTATTAGTAACCAAATAATTAAAGCCAACTCCGCCCTTTAACTGAATTTTAGTTTGCCGATCATAAAGATTATATCGTAAAACAACAGGGATTTCAATAAATCCGAGATGTTGGTTTAATCTATCGCCTTTTTCCCGCAATTCGAAATTATCGGGGTCGTCATACCCCCGTCTCATCTTGACACGATCAGAGTGGACATCATCAAAATATAGTGTGGGATCATTAAAGCTTATCTCACCCATTGAAGTTATAACTGATTGAGGATGGCCAAAATCCAAAGAGCCATCACCAAAAAGCGGTCTTCTTTGCCTGTCATTGTAAACACGGATATTTCGAATAGACTGCCCCATTCTTACATAAGATAAGCCACTTTCCATTTCAATTCTTTCATTTAGGCTATATTTGAAATTCAAACCCAAATTATATGTAATAAGATGGTTTTCATTTTGTTCTAAAATAGTTTTGGCGCCCACAAGGTCTTTAGGGTTGGAAGAATTAATCCTGAATGCGTATTGAGGTGATGCATTTACGTATAAAGTCCAGGGGCTGGTATATTCAGCATGATCATCAAAAACACCATCTCCAACCAATTCAACAGATGCAAGCATATCATCAATTGAAGGCTCATCTCTATGGATGGAAACTTCTCCGACTTCAATTTTTTGATAATCAGCATAAGTTGGCTCTATAAAATCAATTTGTTGTAAAGGCTCATCGGCGGGCTCTGTAATTGTATCATTTTGTTGTTTCTCCTTAATGTAAAAGTCTTCTTTTTCGATACCCTCAATATCTTCCTCGGCTATCAAAAGATCCGGATCATCTTCATAGATGGGAGCGGTTTTTTCAGGAACTTGTCTGGCCGGTTTTTTATGTATTTCAGGCCTGATACTTTCAGATAAAGTAATAGGATCCAAACTTTCAGGTTTTGCAAAATGTTCTGCCTCATAGGCAACTTCTTCATGTACCGCATTTTTATATATAAATTCATAACCACCCCATGCAGAGGCAATCAAAAGCAGAAATGCAGCAGCATATCTAACATATTGCTTCCAACCCAAATTTTTGTTGTTCTCTAACCTGTACTCCAACCGATCCCATAGATCAGCTGGCGGCTGGGGTTGATAGCCTTCGAGTTTTTTCTTTATAATATTTTCAAAGTTTTCTTTTTTATTCATCTTTTACAAATACCGTTTTTAAAAACTAAGAAAAAACACTTTCAACAATTAATGAATTTATTTTTATGTAATGTTCTTTATTTTAGAACAACATTTGATAATTTACTTACTTTTTTTTCACTCTTTAGCTTGTTCCTAAGAATATTACGCGCCCTTGAATAATTTGTTCTCGATGTATTATCAGATATTTTTAAAGTTTCCGATATTTCCTTGTGAGAATACCCTTCTATTGCAAACATGTTAAAGACAATTCTGTACTGAGAAGGTAATGATTGAATAATTTCTATCAGTTCATTTAATTCTAATTTATCATATTCAACTGTTTGCTCATTATAATCTAATTCATTATCTAGCGTATTAACACCAAGGTTTGAAATTTTCTCACGATACTTTTGTATAGCAGCATTAATCATAATACGTCTTATCCACCCTTCAAAAGAACCTTTATTTTTATAATTCTGCAGGTTTGCAAAGACATTAATAAATCCATCCTGCAAAATATCTTGTGCATCATGATGATTTTTTGCATAGCGCATACAAATACCATACATTTTTGCAGAAAACAGATCGTATAGTTGTTTTTGGGCTTTTCGCCTGTTTTTAAGGCAGCCCTTTATTATATCATCAATGGATTCCACCGGGTAATTTCTACATTTTGTTTTAACAATCAATATATAACAAATATACGAAAGAAAAAACAAATTATTTGACAATTACCCAATGAAAATAATTTTTCACTTATTCATTCTGCAATAAATAATCAACAATCAGCCTGGCAAAAAATTTTTTACTACTTTATTTCATTGTCACCAACTTCTAAACCTTTTGCCATCTAATGTATAAAGAACGATACTCAAAGAATCCCGATGTTTATTACCGAATTTTCCAACAAGTTCTTCAAGTTTTGTATTATCTTCAGGATACTTAAAAATGAATTTTTGTATAAAATTAGTTCTGTAATCTTCAGGAGGCATTATTTCTCCTGTATGATCTATTTCAAAATATTTATATTTTCCCGGCCTGTAGGTATATTGATAGGCTCCAAGGTTTTTGAGCGAATCAATGAAATCTTTGGCTAATAATTTTGAAGATCTTTCATCATAACCAATTGTTCCCCAGATTGTGTTTTTTGGTATCCTATTTAGCAAAGTATCAATGATTTGAATCCGATTTTGCTTTTCGAAGTCAATTCTATAATACTCAGGGTTGACTGTTAAATAGCCATAACTTTTTTCACCTTCAACTTTGATTTCAAGTTCATATGTGCCCTCTTCCAAATTACCAAGGTCAATTTTTGTTCGGGCAGGCCCAAGGGCCGGTGATACAATATCAGGAATAATTATGGAATTAAATTCAATATTAATTCTACCGGGTTGTTTATCTATTGATTTACCGATTTGATAATTGTAATTCTTATATTCGCGTTCAGTTTCACAGTGAAGGTAAAGTTTACTGTCTACACTGTCAACCACCTCATCCATCTTAATCAAAATATCGGAATCAATTTTTTTATCGGCAGTAAAAATATTTTGGCAAATCAAAATAAATATCAAAAAAATTAATCCCTTATTTATCAATAGTCTCATAAAAACTTATTTTTTATATGATATTAGTGTTATAAAACATTTTATATTAGTATATTACGTCAATATAATAATATTATACTCAATGAATTTTTCTATTTCCATATACTAAAAAGCATTCCTGAAAATGCATATTGCCTGTCATCGGGCTCATGATGTGTGTGCCGCCATATTGTTTGCCATTGCTGTGTTTTACTATCGTAAAAATATACAACTCCAAAATATGTTTTAAATTTCAGATAATATTCATTTTTATCAAGTGAAACTGCTGTTGTTTTATCTTCAAAATATACAAATGGCTCATCATATCCTTTACCATTTGAATATTCGAAAGTTCTGCCCTTTAATCCTCCGGCTACACGGGGTATTGACGACATATATTCTGGCTGTAGCTCATTAAGGGATTCCGGTAAATGGCCGCTGGCTTTTTGATAGTGGTTAATGTTGTTAATAAGCTTTTCAGCCCTGTGCAGGGTGATAAAGTTTTGTGCGGCCATTACCGTAAAACCCGATATTAAAACCAAACCTGACAATATGGATATTGTGTATAAAAAAGGTGAATATTTTCGAAATTTGTGATGAATCTTATGATAACTAATATATCCAATAATTATGCTACCCAAAAAAATAGCTGAAAAAAACATAGTACCGGCTATATAATGTTCAAATGCCCATTGAACATAAAGCCCCAACATTACTAAATACAAAACGATTATAGCAATAATAAACTTTTTTTTCATTCTTCTTATCTTATTTAAGTTTAACAAGCAATTCAACCGGGGTTATACCTTTTGCTAATTTGGCTTTGAGGAAATCCGGCTTACACTGAAACCTGGTGAAAATGTTGCTTCAAGGAATTATATACCCCGGTTGATTACTCTATATATATAGATGTAAAAAATGCTCAAAACGTTGCGTCATGTAAAAAATTATTATAAACTTTTTAATAACTATCCTGATAAATAAGTTAATATAAAATAATAAAAAATGGTAAATTTGGAAAAATATTATTATTCAGAGGCTTTAGGGTTTATTTTTCTGATATTGTTATTTTCAACACACAAAACTTTGTAACTTTATTCACAAATTTCTATCATCGGTTTATTTCGGTAAACCACAGTCATAAAAAAAATAATTTTATTAAAATAAAACCATAAAGCCATGAAAATAGCATATGTTGGAACTTACCCACCAAGACAATGTGGTATTGGAACTTTTACCAATAATCTTATAAAAGCTGTTGTTGCCAATACAAAAGATAAAGAGGTTAATTCGCATGCTAACGTAATAGCATTAAATAATCCCGGTGCTGAACAGGAGTATGATTATCCTGAAGAGGTTAAATTTACTATCCGCCAGGAACATCAACGCGACTATATCAATGCGGCAAAATATATTAACTTAAGTGATTCACAGGCATGCATATTAAATCACGAGTTTGGAATTTTTGGTGGAGGAGATGGCGTATATATACTACCAATGCTTCACAGGCTTAAAGTACCGCTTATCGTTACATTTCATACAATATTACGTGAACCTACGTTTGTACAGAAAAACATTGTTCAGGAAATAGGTAATATTGCCCGGAAAATTGTGGTAATGAGTCATAAGGCCGTTGATTTTTTAAAAAATGTTTATCAAATACCGGAAGAAAAAATTACTCTAATAGAGCATGGTGTGCCTGATTACCCCGATTTAAAGCATGAGGAAGTAAAAAAGAAATATAATTTTGATGACCGTAAAGTTTTACTAACTTTTGGTTTATTAAGCCGTAACAAGGGCATAGAAACTGTATTGGATGCATTACCAAAAGTAGTTAAAAAACATCCCAGGCTGCTTTACATAGTTTTGGGCAAAACCCACCCTGCGATATTAAAACATTCGGGTGAAGAGTATCGTGACTATCTAAACCTTTTAATAAAAAAATACGAATTGGAAAATAATGTTTATTTTCTAAAGGATTTTGTCAACGAAAAAGTACTTTTTGAGTATTTAACTGCATGCGATATTTATATTACCCCCTATTTAAATGAAGCTCAAATTACCAGCGGCACGCTTTCATATGCCATTGGTGCCGGGGCAGCTGTTTTGTCTACTCCATACTGGCATGCCGAGGAGCTGTTAGACAAAGGGAGAGGACGCTTATTTAATTTCAATGATTCTGACCAGCTGGCAGATATTCTTAATGATATACTTGATAACCCCTCAAAATTAAACAAACTAAGGAGCAAAGCATATGAATATGGGAAAAAAATTCGCTGGCCAATTATAGGCAAGGAATATTTGAACTTAGTCAAATCCTTTACCGATACTAAACCATCTGTTGAGCCCGGAAAAAAGCTTATAATAAATACTTCGGTAATACCCACCTTCAAGCTGGATCACATAAAAAGACTAACTGATGACACCGGTATAGTGCAGCATGCAACATATGGTATACCCAATCTAAAAGAAGGATATTGCCTGGATGATAATTCGAGAGCACTTCTTATGGTATTGATCTCATACAGGCAAAATAAAAACCCCGATGCATTTAATTTGATCCCGATTTATTTAAGTTACATACATTACATGCAGAATAACGACGGATCTTTTAAAAATTTTCTTAGCTTCAGCAGGCAATTTCTGGATGAAACAGGAAGTGAGGATTCGTTCGGGCGCACGATATGGGCGTTGGGCTATCTTATTTACAGGGCACCAAATGTTTCCTACAGCGAATTTGGAAGAGAAATATTTGCCAAATCAATAAATTATTTTGACAAACTAAATCATCTCAGGGGAATGGCCAATACAATAATAGGCATTAGTTATTACTTGAAAACCAATCCTGAAGATGAGGAAATGATAAAAAGAATGGAAGGCATGACTAAAAAATTAGCTGAAGCTTATAAAAAGACAGCTGATAAAGATTGGCAATGGTTTGAAGAGAAGCTTACTTATGATAATGCTATTTTGCCTCTAAGCCTTTTCCATGCCGTGGAAATAACAAATAATGAGCATTTAAAAGATATAGCCATAAAAACCACAAAATTTCTCGAAGATGTAACCATGGATAAGGGTTATCTCTCTATTATAGGCAGTAACGGGTGGTATCATAAAGGAGGGGAAAGAGCTATATTTGATCAGCAGGCTATAGACATTATGGCCACTGTCAGGTTATTTTTCCAGGCATACAAAATAACAAAAGATACAGGTTATATTGAAAAAATGTTTTTAGCGTATTTATGGTTTTTGGGTGAAAACGAGTTACGTATGCGATTATTTGATCACGAAACTTTTGGGTGTTGCGATGGCCTTCAAAGTTCAGGTGTAAACAGAAACCAGGGAGCTGAAAGTAGTTTAGCCTACCTGATATCTCATCTTACAGTTCTGAGATCTTTGGAATTTGAGTTTGAATATCAAAAATAAAACCTTTAATATATGCCTGTTATAAGTCGTTACCAAAATAATCCAATCCTTACAAAGGATAATGTGCCCTATGAAGTGGCAACCGTTCATAATGCTGCTGTTGTAAAGCATAACAATCAGTATATTATGATTTTCCGGTCGCACAGACTTAACGGAAGATCTATATTAGGCAAAGCTGTTTCTGACAATGGATTTGATTTCAAGGTAGCACCAAAACCTTTCATGACACCTTCAAAGGATGGTATCTTTGCAGAATATGAAGAGTATGGCATCGAAGACCCGCGTATAACATTAATAGATGATGAATATCTTATAACTTACAGTGCATACTCCAGGCATGGCGTGCGAATTGGTTTGGCAAAAACAAAAGATTTCATAAATATCAGGCGTTTATCGCTGATTACAGAAGCTGACTATCGCAATGTGGTAATTTTTCCTGAAAAGTTTAATGGGCTTTACGCACGGCTTGACCGACCACATTCGGAAATAAGCCCCTGGTCGGTCTGGATATCTTATTCTCCGGACCTCATATATTGGGGAGAGAGCAAGGTTATTATGAAACCATTAACATACCATTGGGATGAGATGAAAATAGGGCCGGGAGCGCCTCCTATCAAAACCCAAAAAGGCTGGCTCAATATTTATCATGGCGTGTTCAGTACAATGGACGGCAGTGTATATAGGCTTGGTGTTGCCCTTCATGATCTGAAAGACCCTTCACAAATTATTGCCGTGGCTGATGAGTGGATTCTGCAACCCGAAGAACCGTATGAAATTACAGGTTATGTTCACAATGTTGTATTTTCCTGCGCTGCTGTGCCTGAAAATGACGGTAGCGTGAAAATATACTGGGGAGGTGCTGATAAGGTAATGTGTGTGGGCACAGCAAATATCAATGATTTGGTTGATCTTTGTCTGAATAAACCAAGAAAACCTTATTAATGTATTTTTTATAACAGGAGCCCCAATGACTTGAGTTGATGATTTGTTGAGGCTTAACAAAATTAATTTATTAGAAATTAAAACTTTAAATACATCTTACACAAATGAAAATAGCAATGCTCGCACCGATTGCATGGCGCACACCACCGCGCAAATATGGGCCATGGGAACAGGTAGCCTCAAATATTACTGAAGGCCTTGCAAAAAGGGGTTTTGATATTACCCTTTTTGCTACCGGAGATTCAGTTACACAGGGAAAGTTAAAACATATTTGTTCTGCAGGTTATGAAGAAGACAAAAGCCTGGATCCTAAAGTTGAAGAGTGCATGCACATCAGCTACTTAATGGAGCAAGCACACGAATATGATATTATTCATAATAATTTCGACTTTTTACCTCTGACTTATTCCAGGCTTATTAAAACCCCTATGGTTACAACAATACATGGCTTTTCATCTCCAAAAATAATTCCCGTTTACAAACGCTTCAACGACATAAATCATTATGTTTCCATAAGTTATGCCGATCGAAGTAAACACCTCAATTACATTGCCAATGTTTACAACGGAATAGACCCCGGCTCATTCACCCTGCGCAAAGAACAAGGAAATTACCTATTATACTTTGGCCGGATACATCATGATAAAGGCACTCATGAATCAATTAATATTGCACTCAAAGCCAAAATGAAACTGATAATAGCCGGGTACATCCAGGACAAAACTTATTACCATGAAAAGGTAGAACCATATTTAGATGGAGAACAAATAATTTATGCAGGCAATGCAGGCCCCGGGCAACGTGATAAGCTACTGGGTGAAGCTTATGCACTACTGCATCCTGTTAACTTTAACGAGCCTTTCGGCCTTAGTGTTGCCGAAAGTATGTTTTGCGGAACACCGGTAATTGCATTTAATAAAGGTTCTATGCAAGAGCTTATAGAAGATCAAAAAACAGGATTCCTGGTAAATAATATAGAAGAGGCTGTAGATGTTATAAGTAGTATAAAAAATATCGACCGAAGCTATTGCCGCCAATATGCCGAATCGAGATTTTCAACAGATAAAATGACCGCAGATTATTTAGAGGTCTATAATAAAATCCTAAACCGCCAAAACCTGCAATAAAGACTTAATTTATTATATAGTATTAAGGCAACAGGAGTTTTTCAATAAGCCCATCAAGTTCTACAGATAAAAATCCTGCTCCTGTATCTGACAATCCGTAAGGTATAATTATTTTGTCATTGTGAATAATTGAACCACATGAATATACTACATTTGGAACATAGCCCTCTCTCTCTTCTTCATTTGGTATAAGCAAGGGTTCTTTCAAACGCCCTATTTCTTTTGTGGGATCATTCAAGTCGAGCAAGCTCGCTCCCAGGCAATATCTACGCATAGGCCCAACACCATGAGTTATTAGTAACCAACCTGCAGAGGTTTCCTCCGGTGCGCCACAGTTACCGATTTGAATATATTCCCAAGGATAATAAGGCTCTTGAATTTTAACGGGCTTATCCCAAACATTTATGTTATCAGAAAATCCTATATAACTATTAACCCCGTCAATACGCGACAACATAACATATTTTCCGTTTATTTTGCGGGGAAACAATGCAAGGTTTTTATTTTGAGCACCCTGGCCATGAAGAGGCTTAACTTCGAAATGATAAAAATCGTTTGTTACAATTAGTTTTGGAAGAATTGTAAAACCATCATAAGCTGTATAAGTTGCATAATAAGTTACTTTACCATTATCATCAACAAACCTTACAAACCTGGCATCTTCAATACCCTTGCGTTCGGTATATGAAACGGGAAAAATCACCCTTTCCGATATGTCTGTATCGCGCGAAA
This sequence comes from Bacteroidales bacterium, assembly GCA_003550725.1. Taxonomy (GTDB): domain Bacteria; phylum Bacteroidota; class Bacteroidia; order Bacteroidales; family UBA7960; genus PUKZ01. The sequence continues at coordinate 14,108 of PUKZ01000140.1, forward strand.
ATTTAATTTCGTAATGTGAATCTGCCAACCAAATAATTTCCTTTATAGCTCTTTTCTTTGCTTCGTTTGAATTATTGCTGTCAAGAGCCTGGTTGACTGATTTTAACAAATCACCATAAATAAACTTTTCTTCTAGCGGCTCTATAACCAATGAAATTATGCTTTTATCAACATTCATTTCACGGAGCTTGTTTATAAATCTTTTTTTGTTATAATGATGCCGCCGCACTACTTCCGGTTGATCAACGTATCTACCTGATTCTTCAAAAGCCAGATTGCCATTATGATCAATAACTCCGGTATGAAAAACAATACTTGAAATATGACCTTCTCCGGTAGCCCTGAAACTGACCACAACTCTTTTTGCACCTTCCTCCAATCCTGTCTGATCAGGAGACTCAACCATTGAAGGGTTAAAAAAAGCAGCAGATTCAATAGAATATTCCATTGAAAAGTATGAACCAATGAGCAATTTTTTATCCTCAGTCAGGTTTTTAAAGTCAATGGAAGTACCACTTAATAGCTCTTTTGCTTTTTCGTAATGCTTAAGAAATTTCTTGGTCAGGTTACGATGCCGCCTGGCAAAATCCCTCAGTGTCTGAGACAACGACAACTCAACATCTTCATCTTGCATTTCAAGCACCTTTTTCACAAGGCCTTGAGAACGTTCAAGCCCGTTATGAAAAAACCGGATAATTACCCTTTTAAAATTAGGATAAAACCGGTTTGGCTTACGATCAACAATAACTCTCATGTTATATTAACTTTTCTTTTATACAAAAATAGTAAATCCGGAATATAAAAAACAACAGTGAAATACTTATAAACCAACCTCCATTTTAAGAAAATCCAGCATCAAATCCATGTCAAAAGGCTCAACTCCTGCTTTCTCAAGATGTTTACGATCTTCATTAAACGATTTTTCAAATTCACTAAATTTTTTCCAGTTTTTAAGGCTTTTTTTGTAAAGATCAATGGCTTTTTCGGGTTGTTCCATACACCACAAAACATGTGCCAGGTTCATAAGATCATATTTGTTGTTTGGGTCATTGCTGAGAAGTCTTTCAAAATAATCTTTTGCAGTGTCATATTTCCCAAGCAAAAAAGAGCACCAGGCCAAAGGCCGTCTTATCTTAATATTTTCGGGGGCGAGTACTTCGACCTTAAAATAATACTGAAGTGCTTCTTCATATCTTTCAAGGTGAATAAGGCATTGGCCAATATTGGCCTGGATACTGAGATTGTCGGGATCATTTTTTTCTGCATCACGGTAGTGGATCAAAGCCTCCTCCCAGCGGTTAAGATATTTACAACATACAGCCATCTTTAGTATTATCCAGTTACGGTTGGTCTCAATAAGGTCTGCCTTTTTATAATAATTAAGAGCTTCTTCAAATTTACCGGTCTTATGATAACAAAATGCAATTTTTTCAAACAATTCGATATTGCTTTTATCCTCTTCAAGCAAATCAATAAAAACTTTTAATGCATCATCATAAAACTTTTTATCAAAATAAAATTCTCCGATATTACGGATAGTTTTCTGATCCCTTACCAATAATTTTATAAACCTTGTTTCATGTAATGGCAGTGAGAATTTGAAAATATCATCGACTTCATTACGCCAGGGGTGAAGTTTAAAAAACCTGTAAAGATCCTGAAAGTATTGCGTATAAATACTCTTTGTACGTGCAAAACTGTTTATAATACCTTCATCCTTTTCTATTTCGCTTATGTTTTTCATTTCATCATTAAGCATATTCATCATCATTGTTTTCTGCTGATCGGGCACCATATTCAGGTTGAGGCAAAATGAATATTTATCGGAATTACACATAAAATAAGTCTTTTCAAGCTTTTCAACCAAAGGCGTAAGATCAATATTCTTTTCAGGCTCTTTTATTAAGGGCTTCAAAAATTCGTTTTCAGCATAAAACGGTATAAACCAATTACTTATCTGTCTGAAAAAGGGAAACCCTTTTAGTTGTGAAAAAGCACTCATAAATACGTCCATCCCTTCCATCTGCATCTCGGTAAATTCCTGCAGCTTGTTAAGAAGGTCGGGTGAATCTTCAAAAAACGTTTCCCAATCAGGGTTCTCTTCTTCGCCAACAGGATCTTTAAAAATATTATCCAGATCCAGTTTTTCTTCAATATTAGGGCGCATCTTCATGATCTCAGGCATGATCTCCTCTTCCCATTTGCGGGTAACCTTTTCTGTTTCCCTCGATTTTGTAAACTGAATAAGGATAGCTTCAATGTTTTGCTGAATATTCGGAAAATTTTTCAACTTTTCGGTTTGTTCATGCAATGAGGGATATAAATAAAACCTGTCGTTATATTTTAGAAAAGTCATAAAAAGTCCAACCATAGCTCTCTGCCATACTGTTTCTTCCTGTTTCTCAACAAAGTTGAAGAGGATCAAAAACTTATTCACATCAAAATATCTTAGCAGGCTCAATGTCAGGGCGCTAACTATCAGGCATTTATCATGCCAGGGCAATTTCTTTGAATCACAAGCATGATTAAGCAGGTTTATTTCCTCCTCAGAGTATATGTCAGTAAGCCATATAATATTAAAAACCTTTATTAACGCCTCTTCACGTGATGCATATTTTTGACTTCCCTCTACTTTTGCCTGTTCCAGGATTGATGCAAGCCCTTCATCATAAGTCAGTGCTTCCAGTATATTTAGTGCTTCCAGTCTCTCCGGCGAACGGGTTTTTTCAAAATGCGACTTTAAAGCATAAACATTACCTGCAACATGCCGGGTAAGCAATTTTTCGCGAAGACCATCGGTAAGCTCAAGCAATGAACGAATAAGGTAATTGTATATTTTTTGCCGCTCCGGATCTTTCACATCTAAAAATGAATGACGAAGAATATTCTTGTAGGTTTCAAGATGTTTGTTCACCTGGTCGTTCAGATATTCTTCTCCAGTTGCTGCTATGAGTTTACGAATTATTTCGGCGGCATCAAGCACTTTACGTCTATGCAACCGATTACATGCAGCTAAATATAATTTACTGATCTGTGATTTTTGCATAATAAGTCATTTCTTAAACTGCTAAATTAATGGATTTTTATTGAATGACATTTAATTATAAACCATTACCTTCACAGGGTTTTCCCGGCAATATAACCGCCTTACCATACAGTGCAAGAGATGCAAAATAAATTTATATACTTTTAAGATAATCATTCAAATAATATCTCAAAGAATAATTCTTTCAGCCTCAGCGGGGTTACTTAAGCTGAACTGAACAACGGCAAGGTTATTGCCCTCATAAGCTGCCGAATAAGCCCATGTTTTATTTATTTTTTGCTTCCACCGGCCTGTTATCCTGCTTGACTCATGTATATGGCCATGCAATGTTATGTAAGGATTTTGTTGTTCTATTAACTCTTTAATGGCAACCGACCCAACGTTAACGTCGGCCGGCACATGATCAATCATAACATCATCAAGTGCGGCCCTGTCGAGATAAGTTTGATAAGGCGGGGAATGAAAAAGTAATATTGTTTTTGATAAATCTTTTCCGCCGGTTAAGGTTTGCAAGTCTTTTCTAATATTTTCAAATTCTATGTCATCGTTTATTTCAACCGTCCTAAAGCCTTCCATCGGGTGCATGCAACCGGGATCAACATATTGAGACATATCGTAACGTTCCCAGTCTTTTAACATGAATGGTGTTGGAGGCACAAAACTATACCCACAAATAGAATATTGGCCCATGTTAACGCATTTCATGTGCATATACTGCCATAACCCTTCTTTTTCATAAAACAAAAATTTTTCTTCCTCTATACGAGGGTCATCATTTCCTAATATTAAAAAAATCCAGGGATATGCCTTTTTCATTTTTGATTTAAGCTGTAAAAATTTTTTTGCAAGGTATTGGCTAACAAAATCACTGTATATATTGTCCATTTTTAAAGCAGCGGCTATCCCGGCAGGCAAAAGATCGCCGCCCATAAATACAACACCCGGCCTGAGTTTTTCAATAAAAGTAAAAAGCTTATTATATTTTTCAATCTTCCCATGTAAGTCAGAAACAAAAAAGCAAAGATCTTTCATTTTCTGTAATCTTTTAGCAGTTTAGCAGAATTCGAAACTGATGATAGCATAGAAGCGAAGCTGGTTTTTTTCTCGATATCTTTATCGGTAATTATGTGTAAATCTATAATGCTTCCGGGTATTTCAATACCTGTCATTTCTTCATAAACATACGATAAGCATTTGCCATAGCCGTCAATCCATGTTTTAACAAGCTTTTGCCTGGCATCATCTTCTATACAATGTGCCAGAAGGTCTATATCACTTTTTGGGCCTGTTTTACCGTTCTTGGTACTGCCTATCAGATAAAGTGCCTTAAGGCCGAAAAAATCAGGGTCAACATGTTCGGCAATCATTGCAGCCTTCTCATTTCGCCATTTCCATAAGACCATCCCGTCATCTTCAACAGGACTTTTTACCCCCGGCTTTTTCTTCCCCGATACTTCTTTAATAACATCAATATTTTCTCTCAAACGTTTGTAAAAAACAAACCTGCCGATCCTGCGGCCAATAGTATTAATCAACTTTTTTTCTTCCGGCAGAAAAAAAAATTCCCCGCCGCTTTCAGTATAGCAAACCCTGATAAAGCCCTCCTGCTTTTCATCGACAACTATTGGCGACTGCAAGTATAAGAGGTTTTGGTCACAGCTGTCATAACCATATTCAATGCCGTCAAAAAAAAATTTTACTTTACAAATATTTTGAAACCGGAAAGCAGGAGGTATAATCTGTTCCACCTGTTTAAAAAAATCATCCAGAGGCTCATCCTCGTATTTTTTAAACAGCTCCTCAAACTCATACATGCATCGCAGCTCTTTAGCACGTTCCTGGAGCGAATCAACAAGCAAATTATTACTGTGATGCTTTTTATGCTTAGCCATAATTAACAGGATGTTAGTTAATATTCAACGGTTCAAAGCTATTAATTTTTTGTAACAAAGCTGTTGTTATCATAAATTTTTAAAGCTAACCGGGGATATTTTTTAATTTAACTGTCAATAAAAAACACTTAAAATACCTGTATAATAATGGCATATTAACCATCATCCCTGCCTGATATAATGGATTTATTTTTCGTAGTAATTATTGAACCATCATTCTCAGTGAATGTCTTGTTGATCGGGTTTCGCAAACAACTATATATATTCCTTTATTCAGCCCGCCTGTTATAATCTCATGCAATTTATTACCACTATAGCCGATATTTATATCATCGCTGTATATTTGCTTGCCGTACATATCTACAATTGATATGTATATATTCTCATAAGGTTCAAAACCTCTCAGGTTCAAATAGAAACGTTCGCCACGATTGGGGTTGGGAAACAGCTTAAGCTTAGCTACCGATTCTTTTTCAATATTAACTGCTACTATATCGCTGTATTCATAGCTGCCATCAAAGTCAGTCTGTTTTAGCCTGTAGTATGATATGCCTTCAAGTGGTTTATTGTCCCATGCTTCATAAAAAAGTGTTGAATTGCTGTATCCGTAATCAGCTTTGCTGGGTACTGTTTTTATATCTTTAAAATTATTACCGTCGGCAGATCGCTGTATGGTAAAATAATCGTTATTTATTTCACTGGCTGTTACCCACTGCAGGTTTACTTTTCTGTCAACCACATCAGCCTGGAAAGTGAGCAGTTCAACAGGCAGTGGATTTTCTTCACCGGTTGTACCTATAGTAAAAATAAAATTCTCACTATCACTGAAATCAGAATGATCTTCGGCAGTAACATAGCCTGAAATTTCACTGCGTTTAAGCGCAGCCTCTCCGCCCTTGCTAATCCAGTTTTCACTATCCCATTCTGCTACAACAATTTCTTCAATTTCTCCGGGAGTCTCACCCACACCACTTCCCGGCCCCCAGTTCAGCTGCACTTTAGCTTCACCATTATCCGGCCCTTCAACACTCCAGTACTCCACATCTGAAACACGTTCCAACGGTTCTAATAAATTCTCTGTATTATAACCATCCTCCGACGGAGACCTGTCAAAGTACTCAACAGTCCAGTCAGCATCATCGGGTGATATATCATCCAACCGCACAAAGCGGGGCTTGCCGTTCTTTGCTATGGGGAATAAATTATCCCAGCCATCAACACTATAGCTTCCTGAAGCTAATTTTCTTGTCAAAGGTCCTTCAACCCAACTTGCACTAAAATCAGTATCTATAAAGAAAGGCGAACTGTTTAGGAATCGTAATTGGCTGGTTTCGGTCACGTTCACAATTCCATTACTCAGAGAAACCAAATTATCAACATCTAAACTTCCGTTAATATCTACATATGAACCGGCCTTATTGATATAAAACCTATTCATACTGGCATCACCAAAAAAGTTTCCTGTTATGGTCTGCGGCTGAGAGCCCACAAAATAGGTCCAATTAGAGACATCATATGTTGGTCCATCTTGAATTGTCAGGTCGCCCCTTATTTCAAGCTCTCCATCAACGACAAAATCTACATTTTCTTCAATATCAAGATTACCATATACTCTATTCAATGGTGAAGCGTTTGGTGGCAGTTCTCTTTTCCCTGTTCCCTTTAAAACCAGATTCTGAAAATCTGTATACCTCTGGGTAGTAGTATAATCACGATTTCCTCCATACACTATGGTACTTCCTGCCGTACTGAAAAAGTCGTCAAACCTTCCTGCGGGTAATGTGGCAGATTTCATTACTATTGCACCGTTCCCGCTGACCTGCCTGAAGTTATGTCCGTATGTTTCGTTTACTTCGAGGATACCATATATTTCGAGGTCGTATGTAATTCTGCGGTCATCATGTATAGTAACGGTATGGCCCGGCTCTATTTCCGCAAACACACCTGCCGGACCGCCATCAGGCGCGGATGAGCCATCTTCGGCATGCTCCCATATATCTCCGTCAGACCAGTCGCCACTGCTTATGGAAATGTAGCGCGGCACCAGCTCAGGGATCTCATCAGGATCTCCGGCGGTATAGTCGCCCGTTATATCATCATCACCATCATACTCCCAGTAGAAGTAATTTTCTTCATGCTCAACATTAGGCATCACAGACCATTCATCATAAAGCAGTTGCCCTGCCCAATAAACGCTGTCTTCACCATTGACATCTGTATCATCGTAGTAAAACTTTAGTTTGCCGTCAAAACCTGACAATCCTTCGCTTTCAATGTACCAGTAGTAGTCGAGCACATCCAGTCCGTGATTCGGGTCACCACCCGTAACAGTCATATGTGCATAGTCTACCGGTGTCACTGCTATCAGCCCCGGGTTGGCACTGGCAGTATATTCAAGCTCAACGGGTGTATATTTTCCAACAACTCCAATAGGAAAGGTGAAACTACCGCTACCGGCTGCTATTCTCTTTGCCATGCCACGGCTGGGAAAAACACCGTCGGTAGTTACCATACTGCCGGTTGTTCCAAAACTATCTCCTTCAATTTCGCTGTCAAATCCCAGTGTAAGCCTAAAACGACCAAGATTAAGATTCCCCTCGGTAAGAATAAGATTTTTTTCTAAACTTATCGGCGCTTGTAATGAAACCCCTTCTTCATTGTTTATTTCCAATCTTCCAAAATTCCCTTCACCAAATATGCGTTGGTTATCACTGCCTTCCATAACCAAACCTCCTGTATCGGCATAACTGTTGAAGGTATCGTAGTTATAAACATCTCCAAGCACAGTAACGATGTTATCCCGGCTGTTCAGTATACCTGAATTTAAATAAAAGTTTTTGTTTATATCTATGCCAGTATTACCTTCAAGGGTGACGCTGTTTCCGGTTTCCACAACAAAGTTATTGAGTTCAAGATTGCCTTCAATAATTTGCACACTGCCGTTCATCACCAGTGAATCGGTCTGTAATTCCGGCAGCCCTTCATTAAAAATATTTCCACCCACATAAAGATTGAGGCCATTACCATCAAAACTGTTACTTTCACCGTTAATGTATAAGTTTCCGTTTAAATTAAGATCATGGTTACGCAGTTTGGCTGTAACATTTTCATCGCCTGAAATAGTAAGTGAAGGCAAAACTATATTTTCTGATATATCCAGTTCAATAATATCATTATTTGAGTTCTCGTTACCAATTTTAATAACAGCATCTTTGCTGACAGACGAATGGACAGGCCTCAGATATAATGCTGCCCTATCCTGGCCACCATCCTGTGAACCGGCGATGGTAAGAGTTCCATCTGTCATATTGAATTCGCTGCCTGAGTTAAAAACTTCAAATACACCTCGTCCGGAAACGTTAGGATTATCTGTACCTACAATGACTTCACCACCGCTTTGCCGGTATTTGAGAACACCTGAGTTGGAATCGGCGGCTCTGCCACGTATTTGCTTGCCAACGTTGAGGTTTGCATCACCGGCAATTTCAAGTGTGGCATTTCCGGTGGATGAATAAGTAAGGTTATCATATACGGTCATTTCACCCGCATTATCCAGGCGCAGCAGACCGTCGATTTCTAAATCTGAACCTGTGGCGTTAACTTTACCTTGCGATACAACCAAACCGGCAGAAGATGGAATAACAAATGGTTGGCCTCCGCTTGTAATAGTTATATCATTTGCAGAATTATCGAGTATCAATTTACCGTTTTCAAGCTGCAAAGCTTTATCTTCTGTATTACCGTCACTGGGGCCTATAAAATTCAAAGGCAGTTCAATATTTGCTTCAGTATCTATAGAGTTACCCTTGTTAAGACGCATTCTGTAGATATCAACAGTGGAATTATCATTTTCGCCTGTGAAAGACACACTCTCTTCGCCTAACAAATTAAGTATAATTCTAGCTTCATCATCAGCGGTAGCCAGCCTCAGCACAGGATCTCCTTCATCACCAATATCACTTTCAGAATCCTGGATATAATTACCATAAAGATTAAGAGTATGTTCTATTTCACTATCGCCCGGATCGTCAACATATAATGCTGTTGAGCCTTCATTATAGATATCTCCATGTACTGTAAGAGTTCTTGCAGTACCGTTATTCTGGAATACAAGCCTGGCTCCTTCATATTCTTCACCATTATCCCATCTGTAAGCACGCAAAAATCTTAAATCACCTAAAACCTTAATATTCCCGTAATCGCCGGAATTTAATTCCAGCCTTGCAGCCCCAATAATTTCGAGATTTTGATTTACTGTAATGGTTTTTGGTATGGTGGGAGTTCTTATATTACCTCCCCATCCGTCGGGTGCTATCATAAGATTCGGCAGTACTTCGGGTATATTGTTCAGAGTAGCATCATCAAAGACTTCATACAAAACATATGATGAATCCATTTCAACAAAGTCGCCCAGGTCAACTAATGAGAAATCCGGGTCGAGTTGCCTGTTTCTGATTGTACCTTCACCTGAAACAATTGACACATCAATCTCTGCACCATCTGTTAGGGTAAGCGTCGGGCGGAAAAAGTATGAGTCCCAGTATTGCCTGGGAGCGGGGTCGCCTTCTTCTGTCAGCATAGGGTTAAAAATTATCTCTGCACATTGTACAAGCCCCCCTTCTTTTCTAATATTGTGGGGATCGCCGGGATTACCTTCTGCAGGCTCTTCTTCTTCCCATGGCACCCATCCTATAATTGCAATTTCACCTTCACCGGGCGTACCATCAGTAGACTCCGGATTGTCGCTTAAATGCCATTTTTCGGGATAATCAAGAACATCTTCCCCATATTTTTCATATAGTTGTTCTAAGGTTGTCCATGAATCATAATCATCCCACATTCTTTGATTATCAGATGTACCTCTCAGACGGGAAAAGTAAACCTGGACTTCACCTATAAAACTTTGATTATGACCTGCTGTAAACTCACCTGTTTCAATAGGAGATAATCCGGGAGGATCACCTTGCGTGTTTAAATCTTCAAACTCTAAAGTTAATATCCTGTCTTGGCCTCTTTGCCAATCTAATTCGCCTAAAGTGTGTTTTCTTTCTAAATTAACTACTTTTCCTGTTTTACAAGAATTAAAGTTCGGCCCCGGTTCATAATCTGATGGAACATTATTAAAAACAAAAGTATGTTTGACAATCGGTAAGTCTTCTTCATCAAATGCATGATACCTGACTCTCCAGTAATACTGTAAAGCCCTGTCTCCTTCAGGATTGAGTGTCGGTAATTCATTATCTACGTTATTTATTTGCACATAACCTTCATCTCCTTCGGGCAATTCAGAAAACTCTGGTTCAGCAGGCGTATAGCGGTTACCATCTCCGGTATGGGTATCAATGCCTAATGGGAAAAGATAAATTTCATTTTCGTTTATTTTTCGTGTAACACCTTTGTCGGAGTGTCTTCCGGCGGTTCGTATCATTTTGCTTTCATTGAACTGATCAAAATCACCGCCTGCATCAACATTATCTATTTCATTTTCTACTGTGATACCCTGGCTTCCTATATCAAGTATTCCCCGCCTCATATGCAGGTCGCCGATAATTGTACTTGCAGCCCCGCCAGTAAGGGCAACCATATGGTTATTATCAATTACCAGCCGTCCAAACCCGGGTATGTTTCCTTGTGGCAGGTTGATTTGCTGCACTTCTTCCTCATCATAAGTCATAACAAGAAATCCCGGGCCATCAATTAAACCGATAGTTCCCCGGTTTTCTATCTCCTGTTCACCGTCGATGACTATTGAAAAGCTGTTGTAATCAAGTGTTCCATTATTTACAAATAAACGGTTTTGTATTTCAACAGGGCTTTCATACGGGGTTGTGTTAACCTCAGCGGGATCCCTGCCATCACTGATAATAGTGACTTTGGCATCCTGCTTATCTATTTCTAAGGCATGAAATTTTAAAACTTTATTTTCTTCATTATTAGCAATGATAATATTTGCATCTTTATCGCCCAATAACCTGGTGGTGTTGCCTGTGAACCCTTCATAAGCAGCATTAGAGCTTGCCGATTCGCCTAATGTAAAATTGCGCCCGATGTTAAGGTCATAGATAGTTTCACCTTCATCCCTTCTTGGATGTAACCTACAGTAGTCTCCTATGGCAAGATCGTTGCCGACGTTAAGCTCATGGGTAAAGCGCACATCAACATCACCGCTACCGCCATAACGCTCCATTTCTAAGTTATGTATGCCTGCTGTAGTATGCACAAAAAAGTTGTCCCCTCCTTGGAGCATAAGCCTCAATGTACCGCCTGTAACGCCAAAATCTTCTGAAACAACGTAAAAGCCATTGTTTTCAAAATCGTTATTAGCATTACCACTTGTGTCAAATATTTTTATCGTACCGCCTGACATAGTAAATACTCCTGCAGGGTCTGTTATACCGAAAAGCGGATAGCTGTCATTAACCTCTCCACCACTTTCACCATCATACGAACGTTCACCTCTTACTCTAACTTCACCCCCGGTTTGCTCATAATAAGTTCTGCCGCCTCCTCCCTCATAACTACTTCTGAAAGTAGCTGCGTCAACAACTCCACCATTAATTTTTACAGTAGCTGCATCTTCAACCCTGTATATAAAACCGGCACTATGCCTTGTGCCAAAAAAACCATCATCAATTCTAAAGTTGCCGAAAAGCGTAAGTCCTGTATGCCCGGGATGACTCTTATACCAATTGGTGCCTTCAGGGAGTTGGTCTTCATCACTTATTGTTGTATAAATATCAATACCAGAACCATCAATCCAAAGTTTACCATTGGAAGGGATTGTAAAATCACCCCTGCTGCCCTGTTCATTACCTTCGGAGAGTGAAGGGATATCTATTGCTCCTGTTAATTTGAGCGTACCATTTCTTATCCATAAAGCTTTTCTTATTTCGGGGTTTTGCTCGGTAAAACCTCCGCCCGTATTATTTGCTAAATTATTGGGGCCGTAAAGTGCAAAATTGGAAATGTTTGAAGAGTTTATCTCCAATAAGTAAGCTTGCCCACTGCCTTTATCAACGATAAGGTTATAAAAGTCTGTAATACCGTTCAGTTCTGCTGTTTGAGAGCCGGCACCCGAGAAAGTAACCACTGCGGCTCCATTATCAGTAAATTCTTGGTAATCAGGCCCGTCTTGATTGGTAAAACGCACGCTGCCGTCATTGATAAAATCGCCCACGATATTTACCTGGTGAAATAAGGAATGATATTCACCTAAACCCGGCATATCACCACCTTGTATTGAATAACCCTCCCGGGTATCGCCTTCTCCGACACGGATCTGCCCGTTATTTTCAACAACAAGGTCATTACTAATATTAAGATTAAGAATGTCTGTTTCTATGTTGTCATTAATGAGAAATTCACCTCTTTCAACTGCAAGGTTGCCGTTGAGGTTGTAGTCGGCAAGCATCGTAAGCACCTGGCTATTATTGTCCATATTAACAACCATGTTGTTGAAAGTTTGCGCCTGCTCAAGATTAAAAGAGCTTCCGTAAAATTCTACTGTACCTTTACCGGCAGCAGTAAAACCTGAAGCATCACCATCGGGGAAGTTATCAGAGCTGAGAGCAATGGTTGCTTCGCCGGTTATTTCAGTAAAGTCATGTCCAGATGTAGAGCATAGGTCCAGCTTGCCATTACGAACTTCAAGGAAATTAATATTAATATCATCAGACTCCATGTGGACGTTATTACCGTCAATAATAATAACCCGGTCTAACTCACCCGGAAGTTGTTCAGGGCCTTCAAGTAATTCACCACTAGGATCTGTCGTCCAGGTGTCAAATTCATCCCAGCTTCCGTCTCGATAAGAATACCATGTAATACTTTCTGTTAACAGGATATTATCGACATAAAACTCATGCCCACCGTGAATAACGATGCGGTCAAAAGAGCTGTAATTGTTATCGGTATTACTTGTAACACTGGCCTGTTCATCGCCTTCATCATCATAAATGGTAAGTGTAAAGGTGTTGTCGCTGTCCGGATAAAAAACAAACTTATACCACTCGCCTTCGGTTCTGTCCCAGGTAGCTGTGCCGCTGGATATATTTGTGGCAGACCCCTCATCACGTCTTTCAACACGAATTTCATCTCCTGTTATTGCAAATCCATATCCGTTAAAATTATCATCCGACACAGAAATTCGGTCTTGTGTACCACCTGAATAGCCTGATGGGCGATAAATCCAACCTTTAAACAAATAATCTCTTCCTACAGAACTACCAAGTATTTTGTAACCGCCATCAGGATCATTATTTGTAGTTTTCTTTAAAGAATGAGTCCCGGTCTGTGCTTGTTCATCACTGTGTTCAACATCACCGCTACCATATATATTCCAGCCAGACCAGTCGGAAAAATCATCTTCAAAAACTAATTGACCATTAACTTGTAAAATAAACAGAAAAAAGCACATTAACAGAAGTGTTCTGAAAAATGCTTTTTTATTTTTTTGCAAGCTTTTACTTAAAATGTTCATAAATGTTAAATTTTACACCTTGCTTAAAGTGGTATTTAAAAATCAAAACAGGTTAATTATTTTATTAAATTGTTTATTAATAGAATACGATTAATTCATTAAACAAGTTATAAGCATCTTCTAATTATATTTTTTTTGTAGATTAGTTTATAGCTTGTATCCAATTTTTATATTAAACAATCTGCAAATTTAAATAAATGTTATAATATTCACAGAATAAACACAGCTATTTGTATCTTTTTGTTAATAACTAATTGCCATAATCATTAAAATTTTGTTTAATGTTAATTTTTTTATGGTTTAAGTTTAATAAAAACCGGTTTAGTTCTCAAAAAAACTGTGGTTTGTTTTATAGCCAAATAAATAAAAATCAAGCAGTTTTCCATTAATTTTTTTTAATCAATCCTATTGATTAGCAATCATTATTATAACAGGCAACTTGTAAATGCGTTAAATAATAATGGTATCGTAAGTTCAATGAGCTATAAAATTTGTAATTTTTTTGTTTTATTTTGTTATTTTATCATAATTTTGATAACTTTAATAATTGAAAAATATTAAAACATGAAAACAGCAGTGAGTTTACCATATATTTCTTATACCTGGTTTATTATTATACCTTTATTTTCCGTATTGATTTCATGTACGGGTTTTCGGGAACTTCCAACTGCTGACGGTCATTTCAGCCAAGACCTTAATATTGCATATATTGACAAAGAAAAGTTTGTTTATTATCCCGGCACACAAGTAATGATAACTGCTGCTTATAATAAAGACAGCCTCATGATTTGGTTAAAGGCTGATGATGTGGGTACAACAGCCGGGTTCATTGTAAACGGATTATCTGTTTGGCTTGACCCTGAAGCTCGAAAAAACAAGGACATTGGAGTCATTTATCCTTCAATCAGTATTTCTGAGATTCAAAGTTCTTTTAAAAGGGAAAAAGACACATTAAATAGAGAAGGCTCTTTTGTTAATGAAGGTTTTGACAACGAGAAGCTAATTAATACCTTAAAAAGGCGCAGGATAGTACTTCAGTCGGGCGACAGGGCTGGTTTTGCAGATAAGGATGCTGTTAACATTTTTATTGATGAACATAATAAATTAAATTATGTAATGACGCTTCCACTTTCATTTGCAGGCATTAAAGATCCTGAAAACACTAAATTAAGCATAGGGGTTGTTTCCGAAAGCGATCAAAAAGACCGGCAGCAAGACCAAAGAAGACAACCCGGTACTATGGGAAGGCCGGGTAGCAGGAATATGCATCCATCCGCTTATCATCCGCCACGAAATTCTAAAAAGCCTGAACAGGAAATTAAAACAGTTAACTCATGGATGATCTTCATTCTAGGAGGCGAGGAAGAATAAGCCAAAAAAAACCAACAATTACCTGAACCGGTTTCTTTGTTTGCGCAGTTCTTCTTCAGCTTCGGGGTCATCAGGGTTTTCAAGATGATTTTTGTAAGCCTCAACAAATTCAGGGTGGTCGCGAAACAAAACTTCAAGCCGTTTTTCAACGGGTGTTATCAATAAAAAAAGACAAATAATACCATAAGCTGCCGAGCGTATATAAAACTGGTACAAATACGACTTTTCAGCTTTTTTCAATCTATTAAAAAAGACAATAAAAACTACCGACAAAAAGATAAGAACAAAAGCAAAGCCCAACATAAAATTCATGTTAGAATAAAAGTAGAGGGCAAACATTACCGATAGAGTGGAGAAAGAATATATCAGCCCCATAATGATACTGCTGGATATTTTAAAAACATTAAATTTTGGGTTTTTATATTTTGAAAATAACTGATGAAACTCCACATTATTAAAAAGCAAAACACCAAACCATAAATAATAAATTGCTAACAGCACCAAAGATACCATAAGAACAACATTGACATTGGTTCCTAAGATCAATCTTAAAACAATCATTAAGGACACAATGCCTATTGCTGCCCTTTCTATTCTTTTCATCATAAGTCTTTCAAAAATAAATTTACCACAATCAAAACGTTTGCTAAATTATCAAAAGTATTTGATTATTTCAAAAAATATGAATTGCAATTGGTTTTGGTATAATTTGCATATAACGAATTAATAATATTACTAAATATATTAATTTGGTTTAAAATCATTTAAATAATGTTCACTTCTGGTTTCAATTCAATGCCAAACTTTTCATAGACTGATTTTGTAATCATATTAGCTAATTTTAATATTTCAATGCCTTTTGCTTTTCCGTAGTTTACAATTACAAGAGCTTGTTTTTCATAAACTCCGGCATCACCTTTTCTAAAGCCTTTCCATCCGGCCTGTTCGATAAGCCATCCTGCCGGTATTTTCATATAATTATTACTATCAGGGTATGCAATTATTCCGGGATAGCTTTTTTTTATTTCTTCCAATTGCTGTAGTGTAACAACTGGGTTTTTGAAAAAACTCCCGGCATTACCCAGAAATTTGGGATCAGGTAATTTATTCTTTCTTATTTGAATTACCGCCCGGCGTATATTGTCAATTGTGGGAGACCCGGCCCCGTTTTTTTTAAAATAGTCATTGATAGCTTTGTAACCAAGTTCGGGTTTATGATTCAAATTCAGTTTAAAGACAACGGAGCAAATAATATACTTATCTTTCAGCCGGGTTTTGAAAACGGAAGTTCTATAGCCGAATCCACACTCTTGTTTATTAAACTGCCTCATTGTACCATCACTTATTTGCATAGCCTCGAGGCAGTAAAAACTATCCTTAAGCTCAACGCCATACGCACCAATATTTTGTATAGGAGCGGCTCCTGTACTGCCCGGTATTAAGGACAAGTTTTCTATCCCTCCCCAATTATTCCCAACACAATAACCAACAAAGTTGTCCCATTCTTCACCTCCATTAACCCTAACATAAACATGATCGGAAGTTTTATCAACCACCTTTATTCCCATAAGTGACATCTTAATAATAGTCCCTTCATAATCACCCGTAAACAAAACATTACTGCCGCCTCCCAAAAACATCCATTTATCATTGTTTGTATAGATAGAATCAAATGAGTCACTTAAATCATAAATGTCATGAATAAATAACATTTGCCTGGCCTTCACATCAATGCCAAACGAATTATATGTTTTCAGTGAAACATTTTTTAGTTTTTTCACTGGCAATTTAGGATTAGGAATTTAAAAAAGTTTTAACCATCAAACAAAAAGTGCAATTTTATAAGCATTTTTATCCGTAACAAATAAATTCCAATTTTCAAAAATTAAATGTCCAAAACAGATAAAAAACCTCATCCATGAAATGAACTAATTGGGCCAAGTGTTTTGAGTTTAGTGGTTAAAAAAACCGGAATTTATTTGCAATTTGATATTTATATTTTTTGATTCATTAATAACTTATTTTAGGATTTTAGGTCGTATAAAGAACTTGCAGCACTTTAGCCCAATAAAACCGATCACAAAAATTTATTTTTTAATACCTCTTCAAGTTCATAATATTGCGACTTGAGTATTGGTAAAAATCTTCGGGCTATTTCAAAATTTTCCTGTTTGTTATTCTTATCCATGTAGTTTGATATTTCAAAAAGTTTTGTTGCTCCAATTGTAGCAAACAAACCTTTAATAGCATGAACGTTTTTCTGAAATTTCTCAAGATGATCATTATTAATATTATCCTCCATCTCACTAATCAAATAAGAACTTTCTTTAAAAAAGGAATTAATAATTTCAGTCAAAACCTCTGGCTTTTGCTCTGTTAAAGCCTGGTATTTTTCAATATTTTGATCATTTAGCAAAGGATACTTATCAAAATCCACACTTGTCTTATTGTTATTAATAGAGTTTTTATTTTCAAACATTATAGGAAAAATTGAATATTTTACTTTATTTTACTTTCTGCCTTCTTTATATCCTGTGGTGTTTTGTATTGTAAAGATCAGTTTAACCGGTTTGTTATTATCATCATAGATGATGTCGCCTGTAAAAAAAATATTTTGAATATTACCATTTGATTGAATAAATCTGGATTCAAATTTAAGCATATTGAAATCATATTTCATAATTTTGTCAAATACTTTTTTAATATGCTTTTTATCTTCAGGGTGCACCAATTCAAGAAACATATCTTCATCAAACATAAACCTTTTATCAGATGGAACTTCTATTATATCAAAAAAGCTATCGGAGAATGTTTTTCTGTGGTTGATCAAGTCCCATTCCAAATCACCAACTTGTGCAATTTTTTGGGCTACAGCTAATTTATGATTGGTTTCCTTCAACAGTCTTTCCATGTTCTTTGATTCAATCACCTGTCCAAGCTTTTCTGCAATATTTTTCAGAAGTATCTTTTCATTGAAATGGAAGGGATCCTTTTTTATGTAAGGTTTCTCTTCAATATAGCAAACACGCAGCTGTCCCAGTTTCTTTTTTTGCACTTTTATCGGAACGGTAAAACACCATTGGGTTTCCTCAAAATTATCTGACCTAAATGCTACATCTTTAAAAATAATTTCAACGCATGTATCATGCGAGTATTTAAGCCCAAAAGGTATAATTTCAAGTGATCTTTTAAACACCTCATCAAAGGTAATTCCCGGTATACTAGTAAGGTCATATATATCATACAAACAATTCAACTGCTTGACTTTCTGATTTAAATTAGAAGTCAATTCTTTCATGCTAAAGTCATATTGCTTTCTTTGAGTAATATCATCGATAATAGCAACCGACCCTGTACAATGATTATTCTCATCAACTATCGGCGACACAGAAAAGCTTAGCCATACATAATCGCCATTTACTTTTTTCACCCTAAGCTCATGTTTATCTGCTATACTTTTTTGCTTTTTTTCACTCTTTTCCTGAAAAGCTATTACATCTTCCGGTCCATGCAAAAAATCATATAAATTTTTATTGATTATATCATCAAATTTACTACCCAGCAACTCACATGCTTTTTCATTTAGAAACAATATCTTATTTTTTGTATCGGTATATATAAAGCCTTCGTTTATTGTCCTTATAAGGCTAAAATATTTACCCTCACTAAGCTTAAGCGCTTTCGTGGCTTCTTTCTTTTCTTCATCTGATTTCTGAAGCAAAGAAAGATATTTTTTTTTCTCTTGTTGTCTTATGATCAACAAAAAAACTAAAAACAAAAAAAATATAAAAGCAGCAATTGATATATATAAAACTATATGATTAAAAAAAACAGACCCCATTTGCTTATTATTGAGAAATTTGTAAAAATAGCTGTTGTTACAAAATCCTGTTACACTTTTATTGCAAGGTTAATTAATATTTTCATTGTTCCGGGCTATTATATTTTAAAAAACTACTGATTTTAAAAAGACTAAATTATTAATATAGTTTTGCACGCTTAACCAAAAAAGATGTCAAGACCGGGTCAAAGCCCAGGTTAATATCTGCTTCAACGAAATCTATTTTATACTGCATACATTTAAGCCTGACTTTTTTATAATAATTACTTACGATTTTTTTGTATTCTTCGCGCACCTCAGTGGGATTAACCTTGATTTCTTTACCAGTTTCCATATCTCTAAAGCGATGGGGGCGGTTCCTGTAATTCAGAGATATTTCCTTATCATGATCAAAAACATTAAAGATTATAACTTCATGTTTGTTGTGCTTAAGATGTTGCAGTGCTGAAAAGATCTCATGTACTTTTTCGGGATCATCCATCATATCGCTAAAAATGATAACCAAAGAGCGCCTGTGAATTCTTTCAGCTATCAAATGCAGAAGATTTGCTGTATTAGTTTTTTTATTTAGGGTTTGTTGGTCTGGTGAAAGTATTTTTTCCAATATTGTTAAAAGCTGTTTTTGATGCACGCCTGTTGATTTGGCATGAGAATGTGTTTCTATTTCGTCTGAAAACACTGTAAGCCCGGCAGCATCTCTTTGTTTGCGCAACAAATAAATAATTGCAGCTGCACAATAAACCGAAAAAGCAGCCTTGTTGAGTTTATCCGACTGCTCTCCCAACTCCGGAAAATACATTGAAGAGGAATTATCCAAAACTATCTGACATCTCAGATTAGTCTCCTCTTCGTATCTTTTTACAAATAACTTTTCTGTACGTGCAAAAAGCTTCCAGTCAATGTGCCTGATAGATTCGCCGGGATTATAAAGCCGGTGTTCGGCAAATTCTACCGAAAACCCATGAAAAGGGCTTTTATGCAAACCCGTAATAAAACCCTCTACAACTTGCCTTGCCAGCAAATCCAGGTTATCAAACTTTTTGACAATAGTGTGATCTAACTTGGAAACCATTTATATCACTATTTTTTTTATGCCTTATGATAAATTCACAGCTTTTTTACTGAACTGTAGCATACCGGTTTATTGCTTAATTTATAGGTACCGAAACTGTAATACCATAAACGTATTATACTTCAAGAGTGTATGTAAAAAGTAACAAACATCTCCTTGTTTAAAATAAAAACCTTACTAAATAGTTTAATTAAAGAAGATCTTCAATTTTTGAAGCCAGTACATTTTTCTGAGCCACACCTACCTGCTTATCAACAACTTCACCATTCTTAAAAAACAAGATTGTAGGTATATTTCTTATACCGAACTTTGCTGATACCTCAGGGTTTTTATCAACATCCACTTTACCTATAACAGCTTTGCCTTCGAATTCGGTAGCAAGCTCATTGACTATAGGTGAAACCATACGGCACGGCCCACACCACTCTGCCCAAAAATCAACCAAAACAGGCTTATCCGACTTTAAAACCTTTTCCTCAAAATTTGCATCTGTTAATTCAATTGCCATAATTCAAATATTTTTATTTTAATATGTTAATTTGTTTATTTAATGTTAAATTTTTATTTAAAAACGCTTACCTGCAAATATCAATACACTACAAACGTACAAAATTTTGTAAAAATGAAATAAAAATTTATGCCTGATTTAACAAAACCGTTTATATCAAAGTTGGCCTTAAATACTAAATATATTAACCTTGTAAACCACGAAATGGGGTTTATATTATTTTAAAGTGAATGTTATGTTATAATTCTCTTTTAGCTGTTTTAAAAAATTTACAGGGTCAACTTTAATTTTTCTTGAAACCATTTCAACAGAGCATTTTTCTACCTGGTCTTGCAGGCATATTTTCAAACGTGATTTCCCTTTATTTGCTACAGCAACACTTTCGAGTGTTGCTATAAAATTTTCATCCACATCTGTAACAGGAACATTCAGTATAAGTTGTTCTACAAATTTATCTGCAGCTTCACTCAGAAAATCGAGGCTTTTTACTTTAACTTCAAATGCATCAGAGTTATAGCGCTGCTGCACTTTGGCTTTTACAAATAAAAAATTATAATCATTCAGGTAATGCTTATGCCTGAGATAATCTTCCGAAAAAAGAAACAGCCTGAAAGAATCGCTGTAATCTTCAATAACAAAAGAGCCATATGGTTTATTGTTTTTTGTTGTCCGGTGAGCCACAGAAGTTACTATTCCGGCAAAAGAGATCTCTTTTCCTTTAATTTCCCCGGGGTTTTTAAGCTGTGACACCGAGCAGTTACATAAGTGGTCTATTTGTACTTTGTAATCATCCAGGGGGTGTCCTGAAATATACATGCCTGTGACCTCTTTTTCTTTTTTCAACAATTCCAGTTTTGACCACTCGTCACAATTGGGTAGCTCGGGATTGGGTATTTCAGTTTCATCAACTTCACCAAACAAGTTCATTTGGAAATGATTTTCCCTGTTCTTTACATTTTGTGCATGCCTGATAACTTTATCCAGAAATGTAGTTTCTCCGTTGTCTCCTGAATAAAAAAACTGTGCCCTGTGTAATTCCTCAAAACAATCAAAAGCACCTGCCATGCTAAGTGATTCAAGGACTCTTTTATTAACTGTTCTGTGATTTACTCTTTTAATAAAATCAAAAAAGTTTCTGTATGCTCCATTGTCTGATCTTTCTTTAACGATATTTTCAACGGCACTTTGCCCCACACCTTTTATAGCACCAAGCCCAAAGCGTATTTCTCCTTTTTGATTTACTACAAAATTAAACCTACTTTCGTTCACATCCGGGCCTAATACAGGGATATTTTGCCGGTTGCATTCTTCCATAAAATAGGTAATCTTTTTTATGTCTTTAAAATTATTGGTAAGCACTGCTGCCATATACTCAGCCGGGTAATTAGCTTTGAGATATGCTGTGCGGTATGCTACCACTGAATAGGCAGCAGAGTGACTTCTATTAAACCCATACTGGGCAAATTTTTCCATTACATGAAAAATTTTCTCAGCATCATTTTTATCCACCCCTTTATCAACAGCCCCTTTAACAAAAATCGACTTTTGCTTTTCCATTTCTTCTATTTTCTTCTTTCCCATAGCCCGTCTCAGAATATCTGCTGCACTGAGCGAGTAGCCTGCCATAATCTGCGCTGCCTGCATTATTTGCTCCTGGTAAACCATTATTCCGTAGGTGGGTTCTAATATTTCTTCAAGCCATGGATGAGGATATTCCACTTTCTCCTGGCCATGCTTCCTTTTTATATATGTGGGTATAAAATCCATAGGACCCGGCCTATACAATGCATTCATAGCAATAAGGTCCTCAATATTGGTTGGTTTCAGCTCTTTGAGATAATTACGCATGCCATCTGACTCAAACTGAAAAGTACCGATGGTATTACCATTTTGATATAGTTCGAAAGTTTTTTTATCATCCAGGGGTACATTTTCAATGTCAATTGATTTATTATGCCTGGCTTCAATGTTTTTGAGGGCATCTTTTATTATCGACAATGTTTTCAAACCCAAAAAATCCATTTTAAGCATACCTACCGATTCTACCAGCTTTCCTTCGTATTGTGTAACCGGCAATTCTGAATCTTTAGATGTGCTCAATGGCACACAGTCGATCAAATCAGCCGGCCCTATAATAACTCCGCATGCATGAACTCCTGTATGCCTGGTTACACCTTCCAAAACGGCGGCGTATTTTAAGGTTTCTTTGATAACGGGGTTTTTGCCGTTTTTAATTTCATTAATAAGTTCAGGTACTTCCTTAAAGGATTTTTTGAGCTTTGTTCCCTGTTTTTCGGGAACCAACTTGGCCAGGCGGTCAGCTTCAGGCAATGGCAGTTTAAGCACCCTGGCAACATCCCTTATTGAAGACCTGGCTGCCATAGTACCAAAAGTAACAATTTGTGCTACTCTATCTCTGCCATATTTTTTTGTAACATAATCAAGAACTTTTTCACGCCCTTCATCATCGAAATCTATGTCTATATCAGGCATTGAAACCCTTTCAGGATTCAGAAACCTTTCAAAAAGCAAATTATATTTAATGGGGTCAATAGCAGTTATACCTGTACAATATGCAACTGCCGATCCGGCAGCACTTCCCCTCCCCGGGCCTACCGCAACATCTGTTCTGCGAGCTTCATTAATAAAATCCTGTACAATTAAAAAGTAGCCCGGATAACCCATGTCTGATATTACTTTCAGCTCATAATCCAACCTCTCCTTAATTTCGGGCGTTATCTCCTTGTATTGCTTCTTTGCTCCCTCATAAGTCAAATGCCTGAGGTACTCATTCTCGTTATCAAAACCCTCCGGCAAAGGAAATACCGGAAGATTTATATCTTTTGTGGTTATATCAAAATCTTCAATTTTGTCAACAACTTCACGAGTATTGATTATAGCCTCAGGATAATCTTTAAAAAGTTCCGCCATCTCTTCGGGCGTTTTTAAATATTCCTCTCCGGTGTATTTCATGCGGTCAGACTCTTCGAGATCTTTACCGGTTTGGAGGCATATCAAAATGTCATGCGCTTTGGCATCTTCAGCATTAATAAAATGACAATCATTTGTTGCCAATATTTTAATGTTGCACTTTTTTGCCAGAGTAATCAGATCATGATTTACCTGCTCCTGCTCAGGCAAACCATGTTGTTGAATCTCTATATAAAAATCCTCATTAAAAATATCAATATACTCCTCAACTATCGATTGAGCAGCATTAATGCCTTTTTCAAGTATAGTTTGTGGCACCTCACCTCCAAGGCAGGCAGAAGCTGCAATAAGACCATCACTGTATTTTCTGAGTAATTCTTTGTCAACCCTCGGGGTATAATAAAAACCTTCAAGATAACCCAAAGAACTAAGACGTGATAAGTTTTTATAACCTTTATAATTTTTTGCCAACAAAATAAGATGAAAACCACTCCTGTCTTCACGTCCTTTCTTTTCAAAGCGACTTCCCTCGGCAACATAAACCTCACAGCCAATTATTGGCTTAACACCCCTCTTTTTAGCCTCTTCTACAAAAGGCAGTACACCAAACATATTTCCATGATCAGTTATTGCAAGCGCATTCATACCCGATTGAACAGCCCTGTCAATTAATACATCAACAGGTGAAGCCCCATCCAACAAAGAATATTGTGTATGTACATGTAAGTGAGTAAAATCAGTCATCCCTGTCTGCTGTTAAATAAAAAAACAAAATTTTCATTTCAAAAATATATAAAAAAAGCTTAAAAAATAAAAGGACTTATGAACAGGTATCTGTCGATATGATTTTTATAATATCTTAAATAAATAAAAAAAATACCGGGCCAGTTTTGCCAGGTATTCTTTTGTATTGAATTTTTTAAAAAAACTTACAGGGTTTATGTAGCAACTGAATTTCTGATTTTTTTGCTCTACGGCATGAAATTAGAATTTATTTATGCTAACCTAAACAAATTTTTCTATATCCACGCTGTTAACAATTTCATCATCAACCAATATCCGTCCACAATACTCACATACAATGATTTTCTTATACATTTGAATATCAAGTTGCCTCTGTGGTGGTATTTTGTTAAAACATCCTCCACAGGCATCTCTTTCAACGGCAACCACAGCAAGACCGTTTTTTGCATTTTTCCGTATTCGCCTATAAGCACTTAATAAACGTTCTTCTATAAAATTTTGCTGCTCTTGTGACTTTTTTATTAACAAATCTTCTTCCTTTTTTGTATCAGCAATTATATTGTCAAGCTCCTTTTTCTTAACTTCAAGGTCGCCCTTCATTTCTTCCAGCTTCTTTGAAGAATTATTCACCATATTTTCATGCTGTTCAACCGAAGCTTCCAGTTCTTTAATCTTTTTTTCATTAAGCTCTATTTCGAGAGTTTGATATTCAATCTCTTTTGACAAAGAGTCATACTCCCGGTTATTACGTACATTCATTTGCTGATCTTTATATTTTTTGATCAACTCCTGGCTTTCTTTAATTGCAATCTTCAGGTTCGATATTTGCTGATTAAATTCTTCAATCTCTTGCTTATATTTATTTGTACGGGTTTCCAGGCCTTCTGTTTCATCTTCAAGGTCTTGAACTTCAAGGGGTAATTCGCCTCTTATAATGCGGATCTTATCTATTTGTGTATCTATTTGCTGCAAAGTGTAAAGCGCCAGTAACTTTTTCTGGATTACTGTTTCGATACTATCTTTAGAAACTACCTCTCCTGTATTGGGATGTACAATTTGAGATTTGTTGTCTTCAACTTTTGAATTTTTAGCCGTTTCAGACTTTACGGCAGTTTTTGCTTTTTCTTCTGAAGCTTTGGTTTTCTTTGTAGTCTTTCCTTTTTTACTTGATGTGGATTTTGCCATATATATCAGATTATTTTGTTCGAAAATATTGAACCGGATTAGTATTTATTTCAGAAATTTGAAGTGCAAAATTAATAATTTTTTCGCTAATCATTTCATATATTAAATCTTTTGTAAATTGCTCGCTTTCATAATGTCCGATATCAGCCAAAAGTATTTTATTTTGCGCATCAAAAAACCTGTGATATTTAACATCAGCAGTGACAAATGCATCGGCTTTTGCATCAATGGCTTTATCTAGCAGGTGGCTTCCCGAGCCGCCACACAGAGCCACATTTTCTATTTTTTTATCCGGAAAAGAACTGTGCTTTATAATCCCGGTATTAAAAATTTTTTCCAGCATTGATAAAAAATCTTTTGAAGAAAGCGGTTTTTCAAAACGTCCGATCATACCCGCTCCTGTCCTATCAAATACATTATCGATCGGGTAAATATCATAAGCTACCTCTTCATAAGGATGCGAATCAATCATGGCATTAATAACATCATTTTCAATATATGAGGGATAAATAGTTTCAATCCTTGTTTCTTTTTCAAAATGAAGCTCTTTAACATTGCCCACAAAAGGATTTGCCCCTTCCCCCGCACGAAAACTTCCCAGGCCTTCTATATTGTAACTGCACCAATCATAATCACCTATTTTACCACCACCGGCTTTAAAAATTGCCATTCTTACGTTGTTGGAATGATCAACCGGACAAAAAACAACCAGCTTCTTCAAATATCCATACCGTGCATCAAGTATCCTGGTATCTTTTAATCCCATTAGGCTGCTTATCTTTTGGTTTACCCCGTTATAAATATTATCAAGATTGGTATGTAATGATATAACAGCCAGGTCGTTTTTGATGGCTTTTACAAGGATCCTCTCAGAAGGCCGGCTACCGGTAACCTTTTTCAGGCCTTGAAAAATAAAAGGATGATGAGAAATAACCACATCACATTTTTTTTCAATAGCCTCATCAATTACCTCTTCAGTTATATCTAAAGCAACCATCCCTTTTGATACTTGTTGGCCGGGCTCACCAACAATAAGCCCGCTATTATCATAATCCTCCTGCAATGAAAATGGAGCCAGCTCATTTAAACTTGTAAGCAATTCTTTAATAACCATAAACTAATAGGTTTTGTAATGACATAATTTTACTTGATTTTACTATTGAATTGTAACATCCAAAATATAATGTAAATATATAATTTTTAAACCTGAAAATCAAGTTTAAAGCTACCTAAATGAGAAAAGAGCCAATTAGCTTATCTTATATCATAAAATTATTTTTTGGTATCAAAAAATCATAACATTATTAAGACATCATAAAGTATACTATTATTTTTCGCCACCAAAAATAACTTTTTGTTTTTTACAGCTTAAAAAAAAATTCTATTTTTAACGAACAAAAACTGATAACAAAATCGATGCTATAACAACGTTTCTCGTTGCACGTTAACCGTCATTACCCAAATCAGACGAGCCAATTAATTTCTCGTGCTAAGGTCAAAAGCAGGGTGGATAATTGATAAAAAGGATAAATTTGAGCAATACACAAATAACTGAATATCAACAACAAAATTTGACGACAGTCAGAATTACAAAACTTTAAATACATTTTACAGAAATGAAAAAACTAAAACTAATTATTATATTTTTAACCGGCATAACTATTAGTCTGTTGGGAAATGAAGAGAAAAAGCCATTGTCGCATGACGATTATGATGATTGGAAAAGCTTAAACAGGCCTATAATAAGCTCGGATGGCAAATGGGTAGCTTACCAGGTTAATCCACAGGATGGCGACGGTATTTTATGCATTTACGAGAGAAGCCCTAAAGTAACCGATACTATTGTTAGAGGTTCAGGGCATGTTTTTTCGGATAACAGCAAGTTTATTGTATACAGGATTGTACCAAAACAAGAACAGGTCAGGCAGGCTAAACTTGAAAATAATCAGGATGGAGATAGGCCGAAAGATACACTGGGGATTATGACATTAAAAGACCGTAAAACATTTTATTTTTCGGACTTAAAATCATTCAAGGTGCCGCCTAAAGGAAATGATTGGATGACTTTCATATATGAACATAAAGAAGAAATCAAAAAAAACGACACAATACCGGAAGAAGGAAAAAATAAATACAACAAAATCAAAAATGATAACAAAGATTCTGAAACAACTATAATTGACAAACTGGTAATTTTTAACCCTTTAGAAGAAATAAAGCATGAATTTGAGGAGGCAACTCAATACCATATTTCTGCTAAGGGTAATTTAATAGCTTTTGTAACGGAGGAATGCAAAGATAGTGTTGAATTAGTTACACTAAATATTTTTGATACAGAAACTGAGAGTCACAGCAAAATATTCAGTGATGAGGGTAGTTTTTCACAGATTAAAATAGATGAAAAAGGCCATCAACTTGCTTTTGTTTTTACATCCGACACAAATGATATTGAAGCACATGCTCTTTATTATTTTGAGGCCGGCCTGGATTCTCCTGCAATGATTGCTGATTCCTCGTCTGATTGGATGTTCAGTGATTGGCAAATTAGTCCACATCGGCGTTTGTCGTTTTCGGAATCAGGCAAAAGATTGTTTTTCGGCACTTCTCCCATACCTGAGCCTGAGCCTGAAGACACGCTCCTGGACGAAGAAAAATACAGTCTTGATATCTGGCACTGGCAAGACCCTAAGTTGCAGCCCCAGCAAAAGCAAGAACTTTCGGATGAAAAAAGAAGGTCATATCTTGCTATTTACAAGCCCGGCGAAAATGAATTTTTCCAGATTGAAGATACGATAATACATGATGTCAACACAGTTGGTAAGGGCGATGCCCGCTTTGCTGTAGGCTACAACAGTAAGCCATACCAAATCAAATCATCATGGGATATAAGCCGCTACCGTGATGTTTATATTCTGGATATTGAAAATGGTGAAAAGAAAAAAATATTCAAAAAAGCAACTTTCGTATATGGGTTATCACCGGGTGGAAAATACCTTGTTTGGTTTGACAGTAAAGATTCACATTGGTATGCATTAAACAACAAAACGGGTGAATCAAACATAATATCGGAAGGAGTAGATGTTCCATTATACAGGGAAGAGTTTGATCAACCCCGCACACCGCCACCCTCGGGTGTAGCCGGATGGTTTGAAGACGATGAATCTATACTCGTTTATGATGATTATGATATATGGCAATTAGACCCTGAAGGGAAAAAAGAACCTGTAAACATTACTTTAAGTCGTGGCAGGGATAATTATAACACTTTCAGATATATACAAACAGACAGGGAAGAATTATATATTGATAAAAGCAAACCTATAATGTTAAGCGTTTTTAATCAAAAAACAAAGGTTTCCGGCTTTTGTCATTTATACATGGACAGGCGCCCTTTTTTCACCAATCTTATAAGCGATGACTATATGTTTAGCTTTGTAGAGAAGTCGCGCGATGCTGACAAAATATTATGGCGAAAAGGCAATTTTCGTGAATATAACGACTTATACATCAGCAACCCGGACCTGACTGATATTGTTCGTATAAGTGATGTCAATCCTCAACAAGACAAATACCTTTGGGGTGATGTAGAATTAGTAAGCTGGACTTCTTTTAATAATGATACTTTACAAGGGCTGCTTTATACGCCCGAAAACATGGAGCCCGGTGAAACATATCCAATGCTGGTATATTTTTATGAGCGTTCGTCAAACACCAAGCATCGCCATTATACTCCCACTCCGAGCCGTTCAGTTATCAACAGGCCTTTTTGCACAAGCAACGGTTATGTAGTATTTGTTCCCGATATAAAATACAAGATAGGTTACCCCGGTCAAAGTGCTTACGATGCTGTTGTAAGCGGTACAAAAAGCATGATCGAACGTTACGATTTTATTGATGCCGACAATATAGGGCTACAAGGACAAAGCTGGGGTGGTTACCAGGTAGCATGGATAATAACACGCACAAACATGTTCAATGCAGCTATGGCAGGAACTCCTGTTAGTAATATGATAAGCGCTTATGGAGGCATACGATGGGCTAGCGGAAGATCACGCCAATTCCAGTATGAACAAACACAAAGCCGTTTAGGAGGATCATTATGGGAATCGCCGCATCTGTATTACGAAAACAGCCCCATATTTTTTGCAGATAAAATAGAAACACCATTATTGATAATGCACAATGATGACGACGGTGCAGTGCCCTGGTACCAGGGAATAGAACTTTTTACTGCTATGAGGCGCCTGAAAAAACCCGCATGGATGCTTTCTTATGATGATGAAGCCCATAACCTCAGGCGAAGAGCTAACCGTATAGACTTAAGCATAAGAATGCACCAATTTTTTGACCATTTTCTAAAAGGAGAAAAACCACCAAAATGGCTTAAATATGGCATTCCTGCAATAGATAAAGGCAGAAAATCGGGATATGAATTGGTTGAATAAGCTTACAATAAATTGTTATAATATCATGGTTAAGGCAAAATTTTTGCCTGAAAAACTATAATGACAATTTTAACTGTTCTCCTGTTTTCCGGATAGGACACCCACTTTGCAAAAACAAAATGTGTAAACCAAAGAATAACAGGGAATTATGAAAGCGATTTTAAACTACTTGATGGAAACGGCATCCACGTCTTTAAACCATAAATGATTTTACCATATAAGGCA
>PUKZ01000002.1 GCA_003550725.1 Bacteroidales bacterium
CAGATATAAAAAAGACTATTGACAAAGAAAAATGGGTAAAATTTCCGAATTTTTCCCTTTACATATGTTTGCAACATCAATTTTTTTGAAATAAAAAATCAATTTAGAAATTTAGGTAACAATAAATTTTCATCCGGTAAAAATTTATTTAAAGAAAGATTTACATTTTTATTGAATTAAAAAATTACTATTTTTGACCCTTTCGTAATATTTTTTAATAAATCACAGCAAATTATGTAAAATGTTATAATATGACAAAACTTGGCAGTAATGAGAGTCGTGACTGTTTTACCAGCAAGTTTGGTATAATATGTGCAGCAGCGGGTTCAGCAATCGGGCTGGGTAATATATGGAGGTTTCCTTATGTTGCGGGAGAAAGCGGGGGTGGCGCATTTTTGTTAATTTACTTTGGTTTTATTCTTCTTTTGGGGATTCCGGTGATGATGTCGGAGTTTATTATAGGCAGGCGGGGGCAGCGTAATGCTTTGGGGTCTTTTAAGCAACTTGCCCCGGGAAAGCCCTGGTATCTTGTCGGAGTAATGGGCATTATAGCAGCATTCATGATACTAGCCTTTTACAGCACCATAGCCGGCTGGACAATCCATTATGTTATACAATCATTTGCCAACTCTTTTGCAGGAAAAGGGCCTGGAGAGATAGCAGAGTTTTTCGCTTCTTTTCAAAAACAAACATTTCTGCCAGTGATGTGGCAGCTCATCTTCATGGCAATGACGGTATGGATAATTATTTCGGGTGTAAAGAAAGGAATTGAAAAGTATGCGAAGGTGTTAATGCCATTCCTTGTTTTAATGCTTATTATTATGGCTGTGCGATCTGTTACGCTGGAAGGCTCAAAAGACGGATTATTATTTTTATTCAAACCTGATTTTTCTGCTGTCGACTCCAGTGTACTTCTTGCTGCTCTGGGGCAAGCTTTTTTCTCTCTTAGCATAGGAATGGGGGCGCTGATAACATATGGCTCTTACATACAAAAACACAATAACCTCGGAAACATTTCCGTGGAAGTTTCCCTGGCTGATACCATCATAGCTATACTGGCAGGAGTAGCAATATTCCCTGCTGTTTTTGCTTTTGGGCTGGATCCGGATGAAGGATTTGGACTTATTTTTACTGTCTTACCAAATATTTTCCAGCAAATGCCGGGGGGTTATTTTTTTAGCATAATATTCTTTATTTTGCTAACTATTGCGGCACTTACCTCGTCAATCAGCATCCTTGAAGTAGTAGTAGCTTACCTTACTGAAGAACTAAAACTCAAACGACGAAAAGCAACCATTATGGCAGGAATAGCTGCCGGTTTCGTTGGAATATTTTGCACATTATCATTCGGCCTGCTTAAAGATGTTACTTTAGGCAACTTCAATATTTTTGGAATTCTTGATTTTACAGCATCCAACCTTTTACTCCCACTTGGAGGACTGCTAATAGTTATTTTTGTTGGCTGGTATATGAAAAAATCAGATGTAAAAGATGAGGTTTCAAATAAAGCTACAATTAAAATGCGTCTGTTTGACCTTGTTATGTTTATATTAAAATTTATTGCACCGGTGGCTATAGCAATCGTGCTTTTTGATAGTTTAGGTGTTATTTGAGTTTGATACAGAACATTAAAATTTATGGCTTAAGGGTTTTTTAATTATTTGGTTTTAAGAAATTGACCGGCCAAAAGAAAGTTTTTGAGATAGTAATTATAAAGTTAATTGAAATTAATAATTTTATTTTTTTATTTTATAACTTATTATGGAACAATTTTTAGACAGTTTAAACACAGTTATCAGTTGGTATAACGAGTATGTTGGTGGTTATCTTTTGCTTTTGTTTTTAGTGCCTGCCGGAGTTTATTTTGCAATAAAATTCAGGTTTATTCATATACGAAAGTTTTGGCACTCATTTGCCATACTTGCGGGGCGATATTCAAAAAAGGGTGATGAAGGTGATGTAAACCATTTTAAGGCATTAACCACAGCACTTTCGGCAACAGTAGGAACGGGTAACATTGTTGGTGTTGCTCTTGCTATTCACTGGGGAGGCCCCGGGGCAGTATTTTGGATGTGGGTAACAGGCTTTTTCGGAATGATGCTGAAAATGGTTGAATGCACATTGGCTCTGAAATACAGGAAATTTAATTCTGACGGCACTGTTTCCGGTGGACCCATGTATTATATGGAAATCGGGCTTAAGGAAAAACTGGGTAAGTTTGCCAAAGTACTTGCAATAATATTTGCATTTGCTGCAATAATATGCTCTTTAGGCACAGGCAACATGGCGCAATCTAATTCAATGACAGATGTACTTCATGCCAGTTATGATTTCCCGCAATGGATAGCAGGCCTCGTTATTACCGGATTTGTATTATTGATCATAGTAGGTGGGTTGAAAAGAATAGCAGAGGTTACATCAAGACTTGTTCCATTTATGGCGTTCATATACTTTTTAGCTGCTATGACAGTAGTATTCATTAATATTGGCGATGTTTTGCCTGCTTTTTATTTGATCTTAAATGATGCTTTTACCGGAACCGCTGCAACAGGTGGTTTTGTTGGGTCTGCTTTTATACTTACCCTCACAATGGGGGTGCGCAGAGGATTATTCTCTAATGAAGCAGGCCAGGGTTCAGCTGCAATGGCTCATGCCGCAGCAAGAACAAAACACCCGATAAGAGAAGGAATGGTTGCCTCCGTTGAACCTTTTATTGACACTCTTTTTATTTGCACCCTCACTGCTATTGTAATTATCATGACAGGAGCATGGCAAAGCGGTGTTGAAGGTGTTGGAATGACTGTAGTTGCATTTTCAACAGGCCTTGATCAAATAAATATAGGTTTTATCGCTCCCCATATTATTTCTGTAGGACTACTCTTGTTTGCCTTCTCTACAATAATTGCATGGTCTTATTACGGGTCAAGAGGTGCACAATACATATTCGGCGAAAAAGCCATAAAACCTTACTATTATCTATATGGCTTATTTGTGTTTTTTGGCTCAGTATGGGGACTGGATCTGGTATGGAACTTTGTTGATATGGTAATTACTTTTATGACAATTCCAAACCTTATTGCTATACTATTATTGGCACCGGTTATGAAAAAAGAACTGGATAATTATTTTAAACATAAAAATTACAGGGAGCTATAAGAAAATAAGTGACCGGTAATATTTGCCTGATTTGAAAAAATCCGGCTCTTTAGTGTATAAAAATATTTTTGCCAAGTATAACTTGTAAAATGACATAATTCAGGTTAATAAACTTCTTTACTATTGTATTGATATTTATAAAATAAAACCTGCCAATAATAAGTTATGTTATAAACTTATCTTTTTTGCCAAATGAAGTTATTACCATTTTTTATTATTGTTGTAGTCATCTTCTTTTCAAAAATATCCCCTAAAGAACCTGGGGTTTTGTATGGAAATATAAAAGCCCAGGAAGTTGAAAACCAAGATAAACCCGGTGAGCCTAGGCAAATTGAGCTCATTAAGGCTCGTTCTATGGAGTTTGATAAAAAAATTGGCGATGATGCAAGAAGACTTATCGGAAATGTTATTTTAAAACATGAAGATGCATACATGTATTGCGACAGTGCTTATCTCTATTCAAAAGACAATAGCTTAAAAGCATTTAGCAATATACACATTAAAGTAAGTGATACAATAAATATATACGGCGACAAACTATACTACGACGGCAATACCAGTATAGCCGAACTTCATGACAATGTCGAAATGAGAGATAAGCAAATGGTTTTAACTACCGAAAAACTCATTTACGACCTAAACGAAAATACTGCAAAATACATTGACGGTGGAAAAATTGTCGACGAAGAAAATGAGCTCACCAGTTTATGGGGATTTTATTATGCCGATCGCAAACATTTCTTTTTCAAAGATAATGTTAAACTTATTAACCCTGATTACACAATGGATTCGGATACTCTCAAATATAATACAATGAATGAGACAGCTCATTTTTTTGGACCTACAACAATAGTTAGCGAAGAAAATACAATATTTTGCAAAAACGGATGGTACGACACAAAAAATGATGTTGCACAATTTAGTAAAGATGCTTTTATTCATAATAATGAGCAGTCAATTACCGGCGACAGCCTTTTTTATGACCGTAATAAAGGTTATGGAAAAGGCTTAAAAAATGTGGAAATAAAAGACACTGTTCAGAATGCTATTATATCAGGCCATTTTGGAGAACATTTTGAAAAAAAGGGATTGTCTGTAGTTACCAAAGAAGCTATGCTTACATTGATATCTGACAATGACTCGCTTTTTATGCACGCAGACACACTTAAATATATCTTTAAAGATGAGCATGATAAAACCCGGGAAAAGCCTTTAACCGCCGATATTAATGGAAACATCCTGCCGGAATTAAACGAAACAACAGGTGAAGAAACACCGGAAAATCAAAAAGAAAAATCAACAAACGGCGAAAAAAAACAAGAAGATATTAGAAAGCTTTTAGCATATAACAGGGGTAAATTCTACAGAACAGATTTGCAAGGCATGAGTGATTCTATTGTTTATGATTTCAGAGATTCTACAATATACATGTATCACGAACCTATATTATGGTCAGAAGAACATCAGCTCACTGCTAACAACTTAAAAATAGAAACCTGGGATAATACAGTTCAAACTGTTTATTTAAACGAATCTGCTTTTATAATATCACAGGATGATACAACTAATTTCAACCAAATAAAAGGAAGGGAAATTATCGGGCATTTTAATGATAACAAACTTTACAAAGTCGATGTGTTTGGTAATGGAGAAACCATTTATTACGTCAGGGATGAAGATGAAGATCTTATAGGGATCAACAAAGCCATCTCCTCAAACATGAGAATATACGTTAAGGAAAATAAAGTAGAGCAGATTGTTTTTATTGAAGCTCCTGAAGCCGATCTTTTCCCTGTCGATGAACTCCCACCCGAAGAAAGATTGCTGAAAAATTTTGAATGGCATATTAATTTAAGGCCAAAATCAAAGGAAGATATTTTTGTATGGGAGCCAATACCCTAAAAATTAAATAGTAATAATGTAATTGTTTTACAAATCAAATTTATATATAATAAATCATACCAATAGTAACTGTTATCTGTGAAAATTTATTAATCAACAAATGTTTTATATAAAATCAACAACTTTTTATTTTTTTTTATTCGTCACCTTTTTTGTTAGCCCGGCTATAAGCCTTCAAAACATAGATCCTCCGGCTATTGATTCGGTAAGTGTTAATAAAGACGGGCATGTAAAAATAGGCTGGACAGCTCAGATAGATAATGCCACTGAAGGGTATTTTGAAATTTTAAGGGATAAAAAAGATAATGGGCCGGACTACGATTCAATTGGAACTACTGATCTTGAAACC
The DNA here is from genome assembly GCA_003550725.1 of Bacteroidales bacterium. GTDB lineage: Bacteria > Bacteroidota > Bacteroidia > Bacteroidales > UBA7960 > PUKZ01. The sequence continues at coordinate 5,408 of PUKZ01000002.1, forward strand.
ACCTATTATATTGACACCAATATAGATGCCTCAGAAAGTCAGCAATCATATTGTATCAGGGCAATTATAAAAAATAATGAAAAGGTAACTACCCCCCTTTCAGATGCACATCATACAATATTTACAGAAAGTTTGAACTATGACATATGCAAGGAAAAATTAATAATTAAATGGTCTAATTATGCTATAGACTCAATTCATCATGGCAGTGCAACACCAAAACCCGTACCCTTCGACTCAACAATGATTTTGAAATCATCAGATGGGAAAAATTTTGAAATAAAAGAAACTGTAGCGATTGAACAAAATAATATAAAATTACCGATAAAAAAAAGTGGAAAATATTTCTTTAAAATAAGATCATTTAAAATAAATGACACAATTACTTCTACTTCCAATATCAAAGCCATCACTATCACTGAAACAAGCCTTAAACCACCCGATTTTGCTCATCTTATAAAAGCATCGGTTATTAATAATGAATTCATAAGACTTAATTTATATGCCGACAGCACTATCAGTGAGCCCTCTTATGTTATACAAAAAGCTGAAAATCAACCAAGTGATTTCAACCCTGTTGACACAATTAATTCATATAAAGCAAATATTTTATACAAAGATACAGATGCCGGTTTTTTAAATTCAAAAAATTATTATTACTATGAAGTTCTTGACAGTTGCAAAAGAAGCGTGAAAAAGTCTGATACCGTTAGTTCAATATATTTAAAAGCTGAACCAATATCAAACAAAGAAAACAAGCTGACATGGAACGAACCCCGGGGACTATCAGCTGAAGTGGGCTATTATGTTATAAAACGTAAAAAGCAAAAAGATTCTGACTTTGAAGTGATTGAGCCTGCTATCCCCCCCGGTCAAACTTCTTACAATGACTACTTTGCAAAATATGGCGAGGAAAAGTTTTTTGAACCACTTATTTATAAAGTTAAAGCTATCGGAACTTTTAATTATTTTCATAAACCTCAGTTAACCATTTATTCTAATTATGCAAAAGTTGAACGCGAGCTCGAAACTTTTATACCCAATGCTTTTAACCCCGAAAGCAATATTGAGGAAAACCGCGTTTTCAAGCCAATAATACGCAATGTAATCCCTAAAAAATATCGAATGACAATTTATAATAACTGGGGAAATATTGTATTTCAAACTAATGATCATAAAGAACCATGGGATGGTAATATTAATGGAAATAAAGCTCCCCCGGGAGTTTATCGCTATTCAGTAGCCTTTAGAACAAAATATGGACAAGAGCACAGGGAAAAAGGCACAGTTAAGCTTATCCGATAATTTATAATTCAAATTGATTCAATCTGCCAATTAAATGTTTTTAAAGGCATTATAACTTAAAAATATGTTTTTTAAATGTACAAATAATAATACCTGGATTTTGAGTGTTTATTAAATCAAAAATATTCAGCCTTAAAATAATATTACCTTAAGTTTTATCAAGTTATTTTTATTTTTTTTCAACTTCCTTGTGCTCAAATTTTCATACTTTTGCAATTAAATTTTTAAATTAGAAAACAATGTATGATGACCAAATAAAATTTAAAGGTGAGGGTTTAACATACGATGATGTTTTGTTAGTACCTGCATACTCAGATATTTTGCCACGTGATGTCGATTTAACGAGCACATTTACACGTGACATTAAGTTAAAAATACCTGTTGTTTCGGCTGCAATGGATACTGTAACCGAATCAAGAATGGCAATATCCATTGCCCAGGAAGGAGGCATAGGTGTTCTGCATAAAAATATGTCTGTAGAAGAACAAGCCTCTAAGGTAAAAAAGGTTAAACGTTCAGAAAATGGCATGATAATAGACCCTGTCACTTTGCATGAAAATGCATTGATAGGCGATGCACACAATATCATGAACGAGTTTAAAATCGGCGGTATTCCTGTGGTAAACGATAATAATTCTCTTGTTGGAATAATAACCAATCGTGATTTGCGTTTTGAAAAAGATCTTTCACGGCCGGTTGCTGAAGTTATGACCAGCGATAATCTTATCACAACTAATGAATTTATTGATTTTGAAGACGCTGAAAAAATATTACAGGAACATAAGATTGAAAAACTACCTGTTGTTGATAAAGAGCAACATTTAGTTGGATTAATTACATATCGTGATATTATAAAAATTAAAGAAAAACCCAATGCTTGCAAGGATAGCAGGGGTAGGTTGCGTGTGGCGGCGGCTGTTGGAATAACACCGGGCACGATACACAGGATTGACTCGCTGGTTAAAGCCGGGGTGGATGCTGTGGTTATTGATACAGCACATGGCCACTCGAGCGGTGTACTTGAAATGACAAAAAAAGTAAGAAAAGAATTTCCTGAATTACAACTCGTTGTAGGCAATATAGCCACTTATGAAGCAGCAATAGATTTGGCAAAATCAGGAGTAGATGCCGTAAAAGTAGGTATAGGACCGGGATCAATATGCACCACAAGAGTGATTGCAGGCGTTGGAGTCCCTCAATTGTCTGCCATATACTCAGTAGCCAAAGCCCTGGAAGGCAAAAACATACCTGTTATTGCTGATGGAGGAATAAGATATTCAGGTGATATAGTTAAAGCAATTGCTGCAGGTGCATCATCAGTCATGGCAGGATCAATGTTCGCAGGAGTCGAAGAATCACCGGGTGAAGCCATAATCTACGAAGGCCGGAAATACAAAACATATCGCGGAATGGGCTCAATAGAAGCTATGGATAAAGGATCAAAAGATCGTTATTTCCAAGATGTGGAAGACGATATCAAAAAACTCGTTCCTGAAGGAATAGTCGGAAGAGTACCATACAAAGGAACACTGTCGGAAATAATACATCAACTCGTAGGAGGATTGAGAGCAGGAATGGGGTATTGTGGAACAAAAAATATTGAAGAGCTGAAAAAAGCCCAGTTTTTGAAAATCACCAATTCAGGTGTAAGAGAAAGCCATGTGCATGACGTTACCATAACTCATGAAGCACCTAATTACAGCAGATAAATTCAATATATTATAGCAATAATTAAGTTAATATTATATTAATTACAAACTATGATAACTTTAAAAATATCTAAAAACATTATGAAATCAATTCTATTTTTTTTCCTGTTAATAACAGCTTTATTAAACAACTCTTGTAAAACACAACAAGATGCCGCTTTATTGAAAATCAATGACGATACAATATCAAAAGCAGAATTTAACAAAGCTTACGAAAAAAATAACAAACACCACAAAGTTACTGAACCTAAATCTGTCGAAGAGTATTTAGACCTGTTTATAAATTTCAATCTTAAAATTAAAGAAGCTAAATCTCTGGGGTTAGATACCGTTGACTCTTTCATCAAAGAAGTCGAAGAGTATCGCAAACAAATTGCAAAACCTTACCTTACAGATACACAAGTTACAAATCAACTTATAAAAGAGGCTTACGAACGAATTCAATATGATATAAGGGCATCTCATATCCTTATAGCTGTGACAGATTATGACTCACCTGAAGATACAGCACAAGCATATAATAAAATAAAAGAGCTAAGAAACAGAATTGTTCAAGGAGAAGATTTTGGCACTATTGCAAAAAAATATTCCGACGACCCAACTGCAAAAAGCAAAAAAACTGTATCGGGACAACAAACAACAAGAGGGTATAAAGGTGATCTCGGATATTTTTCAGCACTGGATGTTATTTATCCTTTCGAAAACGCAGCATATAATACAGAGCCTGGCAAAGTATCAATGCCGGTGCGATCTGAATATGGTTATCATATAATAAAAGTTACCAATAAAATACCATCACCAGGAAAAGTAAATATTGCACATATTAGAATAGATCTTCCATCTGAAAGTGATGATAATGAGGAAATGAAAAAACAAAAAGCTGAGAAAAAAATCAATGACATTTATCAAAAAGCTTTAGATGGCGAACCATTTGATCAATTGGCCAGAGAATATTCAGACGACAGAAGATCAGCCGGAAGAAAAGGACTACTACCTGTTAGGCAAACCAGCAGAATGTCGCCCGAGTTTGTAGAAGCAATAAATCAAATCAAAGAGCCGGGGAAATTCTCTGAACCTTTTAAAACTGATAAAGGATGGCATATAATAAAACTGCATGAAAAAAACCCCATAGGATCGTACGATGATATGTACTACGAATTAAAAGACCGGATAAAAAGAGACCAGAGATCAAAACTCAGTAAAAAACCTGTTATCAAAAAGCTGAAAAATGAATACAGCTTTGAAGAAAACCCCGAATCGCTCAAAATATTCTATGATATCGTTAATGATTCTATTTTCCGGGAAAAATGGACAATCCCCGGGGAAGCTGAATTGAATGAAGAATTATTTGCATTTGCAAACAAATCTTTTACTCAGCAAGATTTTGCCGAATTTCTTTATCAAAACCAAGAAAGAAAAAATCCGGAACCGATAGATTTACACATAAATAAAAGATACGAAGAATTTGTTAATAATCGCTTAATTACTTATGAAGACAGCCAGCTCGAAAATAAGTACCCCGAATTCAAAGAAAAGCTGGAAGAATACCGCAATGGGATTTTGATTTTTGAAATCACCGATAAAATGGTATGGTCTAAAGCAATGCAAGATAGTAAAGGATTGAGGGAGTTCTATGAAAAAAATAAAGAACAATATAAAACAAACAAGCGCATAGATGCTATAATATACTCCTGTGTTGATGAAGAAACCGCACAAAAAGTCAGTGAACAATTAAAAAAATACAAAGATCAAGAAAACGCACATAAATACATTTTAGAAAACATAATTGAAGACCCGGAAAAGAAGGTTACTTTCGAAAAAGGAATATTTGAAAGAAAGGATAAAGAAATATTGAAAAAAATTCCCTTTGAACCCGGAATTAAAAAACCGGATTCAAATAATCAACAGATCTTTGTCGTTTATATTCATAAAGTTATTGAACCAAAAATTAAACCTTTAGGAGAAATTCGCGGTTTAGTAATTGCTGATTATCAAAATCAAATTGAAAAAGAATGGATGGAAAACCTAAGAGAAAAGTACCAGGTTGAAATAAATAAAAATGTATTAGCTGAAATCATTAAAAAACATGAGCAATAAAATTTATACTGATATGTTATCAAAATAGCTGTCTGTATTCAAAAATATTATTTGCTGTTTAAAATTTTACAACTTTCAATAAAAAAGATAAAGGCACCAACTATGAAAGAAAAAATAAAATACTTGAAGATCCTTCTACCAATATCTTTTTTGCTGTTTTTTTCATGCGATAATGATGACGAAATAGTTGCCACTGCCTTCGGTGAAAACCTTTATATGTCGGATTTAAAGAAAATCGTTCCGGAAAAAACATCGCCAAATGATAGCATTTATATAGTACAACAATACGCGAAAAACTGGATAAGACAACAGGTATTTCTTGAGCATGCAAAAAACAACTTATCGGGCGATCAAATGGATTTTGAAAATAAAGTCCGTAATTATAAAAATTCTCTTATATTATACGCTTTTGAAAACCAACTGCTTCAAGATAAACTTGACACTGTTGTCGAATCCAGCAAAATAAATGAATATTATGACAATCATAAAGAAGAATTCAAGTTAAAAGAAAACATTGTCAAAGTAACATATGTTAAAGTACCCAGAAATGCACCAGACAAAAATCAAATTAGAAGATTATACAGATCAACTGATCCGGAAGATTTGGTAAAGCTTGAAAATTATTGCACACAACACGCAGCTACCTACTTTATAGATTCAAAATCTTGGCTGCAATTTAATGAAATTAAAAGAGAAGTACCAATACAAACTTCAAACCAGGAAAATTTTCTGCGCAATAATCAAAATATTGAAATCTCGGACGATCATTACCGTTATTTTTTATATATCCATGATTATAAACTAAAAGGTAGCATTTCACCCTTATCATCAGTAAAAGGTGATATAAAAAACATAATTTTAAATCGGCGTAAACAAGAATTTATTAAGAAATATCGTAATGAGCTTTATCGCAAAGCTATCAAATCAAATAAAATTGAAAAGTTTATTTGATTGTTTTTAGTAATCCAATAATATTATTATGATGATGAAAAAGAATCAAGTTTGTTTATTTATATACATTTTGCTAATTCTTTGCAAAACACAAGTTTTTTCTCAGGAAAAACAAGTTGTTGATCAAGTAGTAGCCATAGTAGGCAATTCAATAATACTGAAATCTGACATTTATAATCAAAAGATTCAATACGAGGCTCAGCAAGATATTGACTTAGGCGATGATCCATTTTGTGAAATGTTGGAAGAAGCACTATACCAAAAATTATTGTATGATCAAGCCATAATTGATAGTGTTGAAATTCCGGAAGAACAGGTTGAAGCAACATTAGAACAACGGCTAAATTATTTTATCCGTCAAATTGGCTCAGAAGAAAAACTTGAAGAATACTACGGAAGGTCTATCTCAGAACTAAAAGATAATTTTCGTGATATTATTCGAGAGCAAAAATTAAGCCAGCAGATGGAATCAAAAATAACAAGTGACGTTAGGGCTACACCATCGGATGTAAGAAATTATTACAATAACTTACCTGAAGACGAGATACCCGTTGTGGAAAGCCAGATAGAACTAAGCCATATAGTTAAAAAACCGCCTATGCGAGAAGAAGAAATTCAAAATGCAAAAAGCAGGCTCAACCGCATTCGTGAACGTGTAAAAGATGGTGATGATTTTAGCACACTTGCTATTATGTATTCTGATGATCCTGGTTCTGCCAGGAGAGGCGGAGAGTTAGGATTTATAGGTAGAGGGGAGTTATTTGGCGAATTTGAAGCAGTTGTATTTAATCTTGAACCAGGGCAAGTATCAGAAGTCTTTGAAACGCCGGTAGGCTATCATATAGCTGAAAAAATTGAGCGTAGAGGTGAGCGAATTAACATACGTCATATTCTGATACGCCCGGAAATTTCGCCCCAAGATTTACGAAAAACAAAAAACAAGTTGGATAGTATTAAAAACCTCATTGAAAGAAATGTAATGTCTTTTGGTGAGGCAGCCAAAAAGTTTTCAGAACACCCCAGCAGCATTAATGAAGGAGTAATGATTAACCCTTATACAGGTACAACCAGGTTTAGCCGCCAAGACCTGGATAGAGATCTTTCGCAGGTTGTTGAACGAATGAATGAAGGAGAAGTCACCGGCCCTGTAGAAATGATGACCGAAGAAGGTGAACAAGCTTTCAGGCTGATACACCTCAGAAATCGAACCGAACCAAGTAAAGCCAGCTTGCAAGAAAATTATGATTATATTAAACGACTGACTCTTGAGAAGAAAAAAAATGAAAAAATAGAAGAATGGATTAAAAACAAAATACAAAAAACATACTTGCACATCATAGATGAATACAAGGATTGCTCATTTTCCCATGACTGGCTAAAAAAACACTTAACTGCCGAGTAATAAAAATAAACCCAATATGTGTTTTTCTGAACTATGAGTTATTTTTCAGAATATAGGGAACATTATTTAATATTTTAAAAAAACAAATATAAAATATATGAATCATAAGAATGATGTAGAAGCACTTGACAATTTTGCTGAAAAATACAAACAACTTACCGATGAGATAGGAAAAGTTATAGTAGGTCAGGATGATGTTATAAAAAAGGTTCTAATATCCATATTCAGTCAGGGACATTGCCTTCTTATAGGAGTACCCGGACTTGCCAAGACCTTACTAGTAAACACAATTGCTAAAACCCTCGGGCTTCAATACAGCCGCATACAGTTTACACCAGACTTGATGCCTTCTGATATCATAGGCACAGAAATATTAGATGAAACAAGAAATTTTAGATTTATAAAAGGCCCTGTTTTTGCGAATATTATCCTTGCAGATGAAATAAACCGTACACCCCCAAAAACACAGTCTGCCTTACTCGAAGCCATGCAAGAACGGTCAGTCACTGCAGCAGGTAAAACATACGATCTTGACAAACCTTTCTTTGTGTTAGCAACTCAAAATCCAATTGAACAGGAAGGCACCTATCCCCTTCCTGAAGCACAACTAGACAGATTCATGTTTAATGTAATATTAGACTATCCTACATTTACAGAAGAAGTAGCCGTTGTTAAAAATACTACTTCAGGGCTTGACACTAAGGTTAATATTGTTCTAGACGCAAAAGATATTATTTTTTATCAGAATTTAATAAGGAAAATACCTGTAACTGATAATGTGCTTGAATATGCTGTTGATTTAGCATCCAAAACAAGACCCGGAACCAGCCAGGCCCATAACTGGGCTGATGAATATATAAACTGGGGAGCAGGCCCCAGAGCTTCACAATATCTTATTATCGGTGCAAAGTGCCATGCGGCATTTGATGGGAAATACTCGCCTGATATTGAGGATGTTAACTGTATCGCGGATTCTGTACTTCGTCATAGGATAGTCAGAAATTTCAAAGCAGAAGCTGAAGCAATTAAGGCAGAAGACATTATCGAAAAGCTAAAATCCTGATTGTATAAGCATTTTACAAGAATAAATTCTTTTTTGAAAAAGTTTGTTTTTTCTTGGTCAAAAAGCAAATTATTTTTAATTTTGTAGCCCTGTTTACGAAATTCCAAGCAGGAAAAAATAATATAAAAATATTTTAAAAAGTTTGTGTTTAATTCAAAAAAAGTTCTTATCTTCGCATCCCGCAAAACAGAAATTAAAAGATTTAATTTTGCGGTATTGAAAAAAACATAATTAGTTCTTTGAAAGAAATGAGATAGACGACCGGAAGCAAATTGAAGCCCCTGTCAACGACAGGATTATAGAAAAAGGGAGCCAGAACAGCATTAAACTTTCTATGAAAAATTAACAACGGAG
>PUKZ01000089.1 GCA_003550725.1 Bacteroidales bacterium
AAAAAACTTTTTAAACTTTTTTCTTGAAAAAAAAGTTACAAAAATTCAAGGCTGTGGTTCCGCCACCACAAAACTACGCATCAAGGGCTAAAATATTTGCAATGTCGCTTTTAGCTTTGATTTAATTTTTTAGAGTGTTTTAATCTGTATTATATTTTTTATACTTTTCCATAACTTTATGGAGCGACTTCAAATATTTTTTAACGCCCTTTTCGCTTGTTTTGTGGGTGTCTTTACCCAAGGCCGTAGGACGGTTTTAAAAACCGGCAGTGATAATAATCTAATTTTTATAGAGTTGGTTTGTTTATTATAAGGGAATTACTGTAACATAAATCTCAGGCTTATCCCTGAGTGTATGTTTGATGTGGGGTACTGATCGGAGATAAAGGGCTCGGTGATAATATGGTCATAAAAAGCCATAAAATTTAATCTTGGACTAATTTGATAGTCGGCTGAAAAATTAATAGATAGAGATTGTTGGCCGGCAGATGGTATATTCTGTTGTTCTTCTATTTTTCTTAATACTGTGCGGTTTTCACGTATTGCTAAGTCCAGTCTCAATACAAGGTCGCTTTCAATACGTTGTGTGCCGCTAGCCTGTGAAATATTAAAAGCGAGATTATCAAATTTGTAGCCGGTGCCTATAATATATTCTTTTGATGAAATATCTGTAAGTTGGTTATTTGAAAAGCTCAGTGAAAGATTTCTTGATCTACGGTATTCAAAGCGGGTAATAAGGTCGTTCTCCCATGTTATATCAATTCCTATAAGTGGATTGAATTGCTCTGTTATTGAAACCTGGCCAATTTCATATTTGGGAATATAGTTTCCTGTGAACTCTCCAATTGCCGATGGGTCTCCGTTTTTTTCCCGATAGTTGATATTGCTCTGGAAAGAGCCGATATTAAATCTTGATTGGTAGCCATGTGATAAGGTTGCTGATTTAAGATATCTGCTGAGAATACCTATTCTTGCTAAATTATCATAAGTTATTTGCCAGTTGGGCATTGGAATATCTAAAAACGGGCTTAATGGTGAATCGGAAACATCCATTCCTCCATAAGTAGCAAGAAATGATGCTATAAGTACTTCTTGTGAATTTGGGCCGTAGCCTGCAGGAAAATCTGTTTTATCTGTAAAAGTGCCATCCCAATTATCATTTTTCATAGCCAGTCTCCATGCAATTTCATGCCTGTTATTTTTGAACTTTTCGAAATTAGCGGAAGTATGATGCCTATCATCGATATCATCAAAAATGGTACTTATAGACAAGAATGAAATGGAGAAGCTTCCTGTTTCCATTGGGTTATGAGAATCAAAATTGCCTAGCGAATCAGCTCTAAAATATTCTGAGTATCCGCGTGAAGAATTACGTTGAGCTGAAACATCTATCCTGAGTCCTGGCAATGGCTCAATAGTAGCCCGCCCGGTTATATTTTGCGATTTATTTGTGATATAAGCTGTGTTTAAATTAGGATTATCTGTTATCCATCCTTTTCTGGCTGCTTCTTTTCGGAAATCTTCCTGGCTTCCCAAAATAAACCCCATCCCCGGTGAGTCTTTATCCCAGTTTTGGCCGAAAAGTTGAGGTGAAGGTAAAAATCCGGGCAATCTTGTGCCTTGAGTTTCCGAATAATCGAGAGAAACAGTTCTCAAGCTCATCATTAATCTTAAGGTACTTTCAATTACTTCTCTAAAAAAGTCCGGGCGTTCATCCTCTTCATCATCATCTTCTTCATTTCGTTGGCTGCCTCGCCGGTTTTGCTGCTGACCCCCGGAACCTTTTTGATTTATTTGGTTCAAAAAGTCAATTTTATTATAAAGGTTGACAAAATTTGCGTTTACATTTAATCTTTTAACATTAGAATTTTCAATTGTATTGCCTAAATCTTTTTCCGATAAATGAGCGGCTGCCCAGTCATAATTAGCAGTATACTGTGCATTGGCATTGATCCAATCCATTAAAGGGAGCTTATTGAAAGGGATATTATATGTAAGATCAATTTTTTGATTGAAAAATGTTGTTCTTCCGAATCTTCTGATGTTATTCATTATAGAATCCCGTTTTTCAGGATAGTCATCGGCATCCCTGTCTATACGTCCCGGAGGCTCATCAATACGGGCATTGTTTACTGCAGAATAGTCGAGTTTTAAATTTTTGGTCAAATCCCATCGTACATCATAAAACCTGTCCCAGTTAAAGCTTTTTACATAATTAGGTTCAAGGATAATAATTCCTTTACTTTTATCGCGCATTAAGGATTCTCCATATCCTCGCTCCATATTTGTGCGCAATGAAACCATATTGGGTTTGTAGTAGAAGTTAAAGTCTCGTATAAGGCTAAAAGCATTTTGGTTTAAGAAGTCAATATCAGAAAATGGAGTAATATTTTTGGGCGAAGTGGTATAATTATAACCTATACCACCTTTCCAGTGTTGTTGACGATCATATTTTATATCTATATTTCTGGAATACATTTCATGATATGAATAAGTGAAGTCAAAATTTTCGATATCCCATAATCTTACGGGTGATTCATGGTCTGTTCGTTCTTTTCTTACATTTGTGAAGTTAATACTTTTGTGTCGTTGAAAATCCTGTGTTATTTTTTTTATGGAGTCTCTTTCGGCTTGGGTATCGTAGGTGTCAATATCTTTCGAAAACAGAAGGTCGGGATTAAGCGGGTTGTATTGGGGCGAGCTGACAGACTCCGAATAATTAAAATGCATAGGTATTCTTAGTCCAAGATCTTCGGGGAAAAATTTTCCTAGTTGAAGGTTTGTGGCAATGTCATAAGATGTGTATTGTTCTTTTTGCCTGTCGCTTACTTTTTCTTCAATTGATCCGTATCCGGGTGTGCTGATCATTCCGGCTAATGTGAGGTTCCCCAGGTCAGCAAGCTCTGTATTTATTCTACCTGATGCAGCCCACCCACTTTCGTCATCAAAATCATATAATCTTAATTCGTTTACCCAGATTTCTGCTGATTTTGGCATTCCGTCATCAGAGCTGCCTGATTTTCTTTTTGGGTTACGTATTCCGATCATTATTACTTTCACGTCACTTAAAGTAGGTGTGCCAATGATTGTCATTTTATTATCACCATCTTTCATTGAAAAAGGCCTGTTCATGGAGACTCCTGAGTCTGATTCACGTGAAAGGGAGTTACGCTCTAATTTAAGTTCTTGTAGTTTTTCCAGGTAGATATCGAATTCGTTGTTTTCCGGCCAAACATCTTCAGGATGGCTGGAGCCCCAGGGTGTGACTTCCATTGGGACTTCGTATTCGTAGTAATTATTTGTAAAATCTGATCCTAATCGAATAAAAACGTTAAGGTCGTCGTCTTTCAATTCATCTTCATGGCCAACTGCTTCTGCATGGGCAAACATTCTTATTCTACGGTATTGCCTCATGTCAAAGCTTGTGGTTTTGTATACTGCCCTGGCATCGCCATCTTCCAGGTCTTGCACTCTCATTGCAAGAGATTGCTCATTGCGTTGTTGCATTGCAGTAGTTCCCAGATCTACTTCGCGTTCAATACCTGGAGGCAATACATAGGGTATTGGTTGACGGTGAGCATTTTCTTCAATGTTAACTGTAAATACATCAAAAGATGTTGGGTCATCTTCAACCGGCAAATATTCTCCGGGCGAGGTTAACGACCTGTCGTAGGTTCGCCAGTCGCCTCTAATTAGCTCCAAAGTAGCAAAACGGCAAATAATAGGTTCTTCAAAATTTTTGAAAAACATCCGCATAAAGCGTATAGATTGGAAGTCTTGTATGTCATTTATTGCTTGCCTGTCAGGATCACGGAGAGGTATTTTAAATTGGTACCAGCGTATTTGTTCTGTTTCGCCGTTTGCTAATCTGACGGAAGCTTTTCTTTTGTCGGTAATATAATTTTCACCAACTACCATATCTTCGGGTCTTAAACTTACCCTGTACTGAAAATATTTTTCTGATTCATTAAGTGTACCGTCTTGATTTATATCTTCTGTATCGGGCCGGTCAGTTGCGGCTGTCGGGTATGGTTCGGGGGATTGTTCTGATGTTGGGCTGTTTCCTTCCAGTCCATTATAGCGTTTGTACCTTTCGAGTATAGATGTTTCATTTTGATCATGAGTTGAACTTCTATAATATTTAAAGTTGTCAGAGGAGGGGTCTTCATAAGCTTTTTCATAAGCTTGGCTGTTTGGTCCGTGCAGGGCGGCTATTTCATCAAGGTAATCGGAAAAGAAGTCTCTTTCATCTTCGGTACTTAGGCCATCGAGCCCCACATCCTGGTATTCTCTTGATGTTGGGTCGTTATCAAAAGCATTGGTAACATCTTGCTGAATCGGGACTCTGCCCCAGATAGTTGTGTCTACATCAACAACTTCTTCATCTATGGGCAATCCGTTTTCAAAACTTTTTCTTCCGTCTCTTAGAACGTCTTCTGAAACATCGCCAAGATTAAAATAGAGGTCACCTCCCTGGTGGTCTTCATCATATACAAATGGGTCCATCATCCAGAATTCGATATATTCAACGTTGGCAGCTTCAAAATCGGTAGTTGATAATCCTCGCATTATACCACCCCAACGTGTTTGTGGTGCTTCCAGGGATCCGTCTTCTGCTACTCCATGACTATATGGTGAAGGGCCCGCATCATAATTATAAGGGCCTTTTTCTGATGGATAGTAAGCCATGTTAAAGACAGGGATAGGTGCCGGTAATCCTGTGGGGCTTTCTTTGTTTGGCCAAATTTCTGTTTCAAGTACTTCTCTTACGAAATGATTTGATTGTTGTTCGACATCATTACGTATATGTGACGGGGTTAGGTTGTCATTACGTAAAAACAAGGGGTCTATTGTATACCAGGCGAGTTTTGCTACATTATAGCGAAAAGCCAGTTCTGTTCCTGATGCCGCTTCCGGAAACATATCCGATCTTGTTTGGCCTTGCGGAGTAGATGCAATACTCCATGACTGCACGTTTTTCAGGTTAATTGCAGATTTACTGCCTTCAAAATCATCAATATAAGCGGCTCCTTTACCTTCAATATGGCGTGAATGTCCCGGAATAAGGTGAGCAAATTCACCGTCGAAAGTGATTCTTGATGTTGCACTTGTACTGTAAAAAGGTAAGCGGTCGAGCATACGTGTAATAAATCGCGATTCGGTAGTATAAGTGGTATTCAGACCCCATATGGTATTGGCTATTGGTTCATCACCATAACCTACTTTTTGGGTAAGCGGACGTTCGGATAGCCTCATTATTGTTCCTCCTATGTTAAAATCATCGCTAATGCGGTGATTTACATGAGCACCCAGCAAAGTCTTTGTTTTCATTCCGAATTGGTCGCTGCTTTCAAGTGATATACGTATAGGGGTACCTGAATTAAGAATACCTTCGTTAATGATTTGTACTCTTCCAAGGTTATAATCAACAGTGTAATCAACATCTTCGGTGAGGGGCACCCCTCCGGCAGTTACTACTACCGAACCCGGTGGGATGTTCATGGCGTCGAGATATATCTCCGAACCGGCTTCAGATTTATACATTCCCTCGAGGAAAAACCGGTTTTTTTCGGGATATTGCTGAGCCTTATGCCTTGTTGTTGTATATAATGAATCGAATGCATATTTATCACCCAAATCTTCATCTTCAAGTTTTTTTCTAAGATGTGACCCAAAAGGTTCGACAACAGGAAAATATATACGACCGTTGGCGGATTCTATTGTACCACCTTGTGTAGCAGCGTTATCAATAAAATCAAAAACTCCGTCAGGAACAGGGTCCATTTGTGTGTTTAAATTGTCAAGCCCCATTACCCTGATGAGTGGCTCCCCTTTAACAGGGCCCTCATCAAGAAACCCTACCGGAACACCTAATTCTTCGGAATCATATAAAACATTAAGCCTGAAATCTTGCCTGTTAACCTGGTAAGCGTCAATGCTGTAAACATTTTTCATCATTAAGTCCCACATCGGGATATTAGTATTTACCGAAGTGCTTTTTAACATCTTGACAATAAGAGATCGAGGAGATGATATGTCGTCGCTGAATTCTCCTACCTTATAAGATCCTTCTTCTCCAATTATTGTGTATTCAAAAGCAACAGCGAGTACCTGGTCAGGATCAATAGATCGGTTAAGAGATATAAACCCCAGCTTACTGTTAAATTTATATTCATCTTTGCTAAGCCTTCTTGCGTTTTCAATATTTTCATAATCCACACCTGATGAAAAGTCATATTGAGAAAGATAGCTGCTTACTTGTGAGATATCTCTTATAGGACTATCTTTCATCATATCATAAAGCTCATTTGCTTGATTTGATGGGAGGTGACCCGGATCTCCGTCTATATTTTGATTATATGGTTTGTCTTCTCCAAGGTCGGAAAAAGCAACAATATTTCTGTTATCTTCAGTAGCAGCACCTATATTAGTAACCCAAACTTCGATGCGGTTTATGTTAATGTTAGAACTTACTGTTGGAAGAGTTGACAAGGCTTCATCATAATTATCTCTAAAATATTGCCCTAAGAAGAAGTGTCGGTTTTTATCATACTCGTCAGCTCGCACTTTAAACTCGCTGGTTTGAGCTCCACCTGAGACTTCAATTGTTTTTGTTTCGGTTTGTTGTTGTGAAAAGACGTTGGTAATTGTCGTGTTTCCGAACTTCCATTGTGTTTTTATGCCAAAAAGCCCCTGGTTTCCTCTTATAAGAGTTCCGGGAAGGGGCAAAGTAATATCTCCTGCTTCAACAAGTTGTAATATGTCGTCTTCGGTGCCCTGGTATTCAAGTTTAATTCTGTTTTCAAAATCAAAAGTACTTTCAGTGTTATAATTACTGCTTATTCTAACTTTTTCACCTATTTGGGCGTCAACATCAACCTGTATTTTCTGTTGGAAATCAAAATTTGTTTGTCTTCTTCTTCTTTCGTCAAGGGAAGGATCTTCTCTTTTGTTCGACATCACTCCAAAAATAAGCTCTGCTGATCCGGTAGGCCTTATATCTATTGTGCTTCCTCCAAAGATACGATCAAACAATTCACCGCTAACGTATATTTCGGGTATAAAGCCATCTCGTCTTTCAACATCCTGTGGTTTAGATCTTTCTACCCAATATCTTTTCAGGGCTTTGTCCATATCATAGTCGAGATATTCCTCAAAGGTCATTATAGCCGGGCGGCCAATAACTCTGTCGCCTACTTTGCGAACTTTTTGGTATTGATTTGTTTCAGGATCATAAATTATTTCAGTAGTAACATTAGGAGGATCCCCTAAGCTAATTCCCCCGTGTGGTGGGTCATCAAAAACAAATGACGGTAAAAGTGGATTTTGTTTACCGTTATCGGGTGGATCGTTATCAGGGTTATTGTTTTGTTGAGTTGTATCTATTAACTTTACACTGCTTTCCCCGTTCCATAAGTACCCGGAACTATTTAAACCTCCCATTGCTGACTGTAAAAAAGCTACAGTTGTCAGAAAAATGAAAATAACTTGAACCTTAAGATGTTTTGTTTTATACACCTAATAATAATTTTTTTAAACAGAGATACTACGGTTAAAGTTTTTTTAAAGCCTCTTTAACGAGTACTTCGGCAGAAAGGTTTTGAATTTCACAAGAACTAATTAATTTATCCAGCACTTTTTCAACCGGGTTCTTGGCAAAACCGAGCATTACTAAAGCAGATAACGCCTCATTTCGGATGGTATTGTCTGTAGAAGTTAAAAATTCATTTTTTGCAAATATTTCTTTCTTAATACGGTCTTTTAGATCTACAACTATTCTTTGTGCAGTTTTGTTTCCAATTCCTTTAACTGATTGCAATAACTCCGAATTATTTTCAATGATTGCTTTGTTTATCTCATCAGGTGCATAAGATGAAAGTATTATTCTGGCAGTATTAGGGCCTACTCCTGATACAGATATAAGGTTTTTGAACAGTTCCTTTTCATTTTCTGCAGCAAATCCATATAAAACGAACGAATCGTCCTTAAAGGTAAGGTGTGTTAAAAGCTTAATATTGCCTTTATCGGGCACTTGCGAATGAGTGTACAGCGAAACATTTATCATATAACCTATTCCTCCGCAATCAATGATGATATAAGCAGGGTTTTTTTCGCTAATCTGACCTTCAATATATGCAATCATATTATTTGTTTAAAAAAATAAGAAACAAAAGTAATAAAATATTTTTAAGGTTTTGTTTGTTAATAATTAGAATAAAATAGTATATATAACACAGCCTTCAACCGGACAGCCGGTTGAAGGCTGTGTTTTGTAATGTTAATTAATTTTGGTCAAAAGCAATAATCAAAGGTTTATTTTTTCTTGATTATTCTCTTACTTTTTTGACAGCATTTTCAATGGCATTATTTATCAGGTCATCAGGGGGTTGGCTTATCAGGCCATTTTGAACCAGGGCGTGTGTGGATTCTCTTGCGTTTTTGATATCTTTGGCTGCCCAGTCGTATGCTTCTTGCCAGGTTATTTCTTTTCTGGCCACGCCGTCTTTAATAGCTTGCATAGCGACATCTGCTGCTTCAAAGGGGAATACTTCTGATTCATCCATTTTTGCTATGATGTTTTCGATGTTAATGCCTCTTTTTTCTGAAAACCGGGCAATGGCCTGGGCTGCTGCAATAGCCATGTTATCAGTAATTTTGGTTGCCCTGGCTATTAGTGCGCCTTTTAATATGCCCGGGAAGCCAATTGAGTTATTTACCTGATTGGGGAAATCTCCGCGACCAGTAGCAACGATATGAGCACCGGCTTCTTTTGCAGCATAAGGATATATTTCCGGCACAGGATTTGCACAAACAAACACTATAGATTTATCGGCCATAGCTTTTATCCACTCTGGTTTTACGACATCAGGGCCCGGTCTTGACATTGAAATAAGCACGTCTGCGTCTTTCATGGCTTCCTCAATATTTTCTATATTGTTGGGGTTGGTTGCCTGGCAAAGTTCCCATTTGCGATAAAACCTTTTATCTTGCTCAATGTCTGAACGGTTTTTATTTAATGATCCTTTAGAGTCGAACATTATGGCCTTGGCGGGGTCTGCTCCGTATGTGTTAATAACACGCGCAATAGTTGCATTTGATGATCCCGCACCATAATAGACGATTTTTACATCTTCGATTTTTTTATTAACAAGTTTAAGGGCATTAATCAGTCCTGCAAGAGTAACACATGCAGTACCCTGTGCATCATCATGCCATACAGGTATATCGCATTCTTCCCTGAGAACGTCCAGTACTTTATAACAGTTGGGTTGTGATATATCTTCAAGGTTTATGGCTCCATAGCTATATTGCGACATTTTTACAAAATCGATTATTTTGTCAGGATCATTTTCGCCTTTTTCATTACGGCTGTCAACACAAACGGCTATTCCATCAACACCACCGAGGTATTTCATGAGAAAAGCTTTGCCTTCCATAACTCCCATACCACCGGGTGGAGTGCAGTCGCCATCACCCAATACCCGGGTGGAATCACTAACAACAGCAACCAGGTTGCCCCGGTTAGTCAACTCAAAGGAAGTGTCGTTATTGTCGCGGATTGTTGTAGAAATGTTTGAAACACCGGGTGTATACCATGCATTGAACCAATTAAAACCTAATACAGGAGCTTTGGGCAAAGTCTGCATTTTGCCGTTATAAAACTTGTGAGCTTTTAAAGCCAATTCTTTATAAAATAATGTTTTAGCTTTAGCTTTTTGTTCCTGTGTTAAATCTTCCGGTAGCAAAGATTCGATGTTGTCAAGGGAAAACTTGTTTTTTTTCATTTGATAAAAATTTTTAAGGTTACTAAATGTTGTTTAATTGTTTTTAGTTCGTTTCAATAATTTGAAATAAATCGTCCAGCTGGGGTGTTAGAATGATCTCTGTTCGCCGGTTTTTTCTTCTTGCCTCAGAGCTGTTTTCAGGGTCAAGAGGCATATGTTCTCCTCTTCCTGAGGCTATAAGCCGATGCGGTTCTATATCACTTTTTTCAAGTAGAATTTTTATTATTGAAGTTGCACGCATCACGCTTAAATCCCAATTATCTTTCAGGCTCTCTGTAGGTATAAGAGGAACGTCGTCAGTATGACCTTCAACCATAATATTAATTTCAGGATTACGTTCCAGGACTTTTGCAAGTTCCTGCAGTGCTTTGGCACCATGGGGGTCAACATCGTACTGCCCGGATTCAAATAGCAATCTTTCTTCCAGTGATACGTAAACCTTTCCTTTTCTTATTTCAACCGATAAACCCTCTTCCTCGAAACCAAGCAATGCATCTGAAACTCTTTTGCGTATTGAGTTAACCAATGAGTCCTGTTTTTTTAAAACAGATTCCAATTCACCAAGACGCGCATCTTTTTCTTCGAGTTTACGTGCAGCTGTCTGTAATTTATCTTCGCGCTGCTGAAGGTCTTTTTGTGTTTGCTGAAGTTGTTTCAGTATGCGTTGTGTCTCGCTGCGATCGCCTTCCAGCAGTTTTTCGTTTTTATCTAAGAGTATTTGGTATGTTTTGTGCAACTGATCATAATTATTTTGTAAACCAGCTAAATCTTCACTTAGCCTGGTAATATCAGTCTTATATTTATCAATAGTCTTTTTTTTTGTATCTGACCGGCTTGTTAACTCATTGTTTTTGGTATGAAGCCTTTCGTTTTCAGCTCTTAATTTTACATTTGTTTCTTTGCATTGCTGTCTTCGGTTTTGAAGCTCCTCATATTTTTTGGCAGGAACACAGGAGGAAAAAATAAAAACAATTACAACAATAGTCAAAAGGGTATAGATCAAAGGTTTATTCATTGGAAAAAAGTTTTCTGTTTTGATCATTTGGTTATTTTACATGGTTAATACAAGAAAATATTTCCGTTTAGATAATATACACGAAACATTTTTCTGTAAATATAAAAAAAATTGCCTTTTAAAAATAAAGATGTTTTAATAATTTATTTCCAATAAAACAGGGCAATGATCAAGGTGATTAGCTCCGGGGTTGGTAATCGGTTTAATGAAAACTTATTTTAAAGGGTTAATTAGTTAAACAATTTTATTTTTATTTAGTATCAATTCAAATTGTTAATTTTGTGTGCGATTTTAATTTTTTTTGATATAAAAAATACATTATGATAAGGGTTTCTGTTCTGTTAATTCTGCTTTTTTTTAGTACAGGTTATTGTATTAAATCACAAGAGCCTCTTGAAGTTAATTTATCGAAAGCAAGGATAATTGAAGATGTTTATACACTGGCATCCGATAGCATGAGGGGGCGGAAGTTTCCTGATGTTGGGAGGGAGAAAGCTGCTTTATATATTGCGGGGCAATTTCAGAAAGCCGGGTTGAGAGGTATTAATTATTCTGATGAGCCTTATTTTCAAAAAATTCCTGTAACCAGAGTTGACAAAGGTCAGACTGTTATTAATGTTAATGATACCTCATATAAGTCCGGTTTTAATTTTTCTTTTGCATCAACAACAAGTTTGGATGATAGTCTTTCAATTCCGGTAAAATTTATTGGCTACTCTTTGTGCAATACGATTGGTAATACCGGGGAAGACACTTTAATTTATTTTTTGGCTCATAACATGATTGATGCACGTGAAAGGCTTGAAGAGCTTGTGAAAATTACCGGGGCCAAATATTTCGGGTTTTCTATAAAGGAAGAAAGCCGGTTGCTTTCAAGGTTTTTCCCCGGTGAAGTTTCACTTCTTATTAATAATGAGAGAAGTCTTTCTCTTTATCAATATCCTGAAGGGGTTTTTGGTATGGGAGCTACAGGTGATCAGGATTGGTTATATGATTATTTACCTGAAAATGGAAATGATATTGGTGTTTTTCTGTTTGATGATTATTTGTTTGAGAAGTTTTTTGATGATTTTCTTGTAACTAAGCACAGGAGTTCACTGGTGAGTTTTAAATCGGGGGAGTTGCCGGAAGTTTTTGTCAGGGAGCTTAATTTCAAAACGTCTTTTAGATTAATAGAGATAACCAAAAAAGATGATAACATAATTGGTTATATTGAGGGTACTGATTTGAAGGATGAAGTAATTATAATTTGTGGTCATTATGATCATTTGGGCAAGAGCGGTGATGATATATATTACGGGGCTGATGATAATGCTTCGGGGTCTGCTGCTGTAATGGAGTTGTCGCGCATGTTTATGCAGGCCAAGGCTAATGGTATGGATTTTAGGCGTACTATTGTATTTATAGCATTTGGTGCAGAGGAAACCGGGTTAAATGGGTCATTATATTATGTTAATAATCCTGTATTTCCACTTGATAAGACTGTTTTGGTTATTAATCTTGATATGATTGGTCGGTCTGAACAAGTGAATGACAGACCGGGACTTGCATTTGTTTATCCGCTACAGGGCCTTAAAAGGCCGGTATGGCGAGTTTTTCGTAATACGGGCAGGCAGGTTGAAAGTATTAACCTTGAACGTATAAGGCCATCAATAAGATCATTAATGTATTATGCCGGATCAGATCATTACCCCTTTGCAAGAAGTGGGGTTCCGGCTGTTAGTGTTAATACCGGCCTACACCCCGATTATCATAAACCAACTGACATACCTGAAAAAATTAATTATGATAACCTGGCGGATATCATAAAAATTGTTTTTGTTGTTGCTGCTAAAGTTGCTAATGATCCAAAAAACTTTCCGGTTAATTAATCACTATTTTTTTAGTTGTAGTTAAGAAAAGTTTTAAATTTGGTTATTAATTTAAGTTTAAAAAATTAAATAATGGCCGGCAACAGCATAGGTAAAGTTTTGGTATTAAGCACTTTTGGTGAGTCTCATGGAGCTTGTATCGGTGGTGTTTTGGATGGGTATCCGGCAGGAGTGATAATTGATCACAATCATTTACAAACGGAGCTTGACCGGCGTCGTCCCGGACGTTCACATTTGACAAGTGCAAGGCAAGAAAACGATAAAGTAGAGTTTTTATCAGGTATTTACAAAAACAAAACCCTAGGTTCTCCTATTGCTTTTATTGTTCATAATACAGACAAGAAATCTTCTGATTATGATAATTTAAAGGATTTGTATCGTCCATCTCACAGTGATTATACTTATGCTTTCAAGTACGGTCATAGTGGTATGCCCGGTGGGGGGAGGTCGTCAGCCCGTGAAACAGTTGCCAGGGTTGTTGCAGGAGCATTAGCAAAACAGTTTTTACGTAAGCATAATATTTTTATAAATGGTTTTGTAATAAGTATTGGAAATATAGTATTGGATAAGAAAACAAATAATATTGACTGGAAATATGCGGAAAAAAGTCCGGTATGTTGCCCGGATCCTGAAGTTTCGGAAAAAATGATAAAATATATTGAGCGAATTATGGAAGAAGGTGATTCAACGGGGGGGGTTGTCAGATGTATTATTAAAGGTGTTGCCTGCGGGCTTGGAGAACCTGTTTTTGATAAGTTGCATGCTGATCTCGGCAAAGCCATGCTTTCTATAAATGCAGTAAAAGGATTTGAATATGGAAGTGGTTTTGACGGAGCTAAAATGGTTGGCTCTGAGCATAATGATACTTTTGGTATTGAAAAAGATGTAATTTATACACATACCAATTATTCGGGAGGAATACAAGGTGGCATAAGCAATGGGATGGATATTTATTTCAACGTTGCATTTAAACCGACACCAACTGTTAAAAAAGAGCAAACAACTATTAATAAGAAAGGTCAAACAAAAAAATTCATTGCAAAAGGGCGTCATGACCCCTGTGTTGTACCTCGTGCAGTGCCCGTTGTTGAATCAATGGCAGCACTGGTAATTATGGATCATTTTTTAAGAGCTGATTAGTTTGATTTTTCCTTTTTTACGCATTGCAGCACCCTAAAACTTTTTTAGCATTATTTCATATAGCTGATTCTGCACAATAATTTTTTATTTTTTTTAATCCTTTGTAACTTTTTTCTTGAAAAAAAAGTTACAAAAATTCAAGGCTGTGGTTCCGCCACCACAAAACTACGCATCAAGGGCTAAAATATTTGCAATGTCGCTTTTAGCTTTGATCTGTTTTTGCAGGTGTTTTAATCTGTATTATATTTTTTATACTTTTCCATAACTTTACGGAGCGACTTCAAATATTTTTTAACGCCCTTTTCGCTTGTTTTGTAGGTGTCTTCACCAAAGGCCGGAGGACGGTTTTA